>JAYWGI010000423.1:0-16252 GCA_043779025.1 Myxococcales bacterium | reverse complement strand
CCATCGAGGCCTCGCCGAGTACCCTGAAATCGCTCACCTCTTGCACGTGGCAGGCCAGCACCAACAAAGCCTCGGCCCCTTCCACGGCGCGCGAACGCACAAGTGCATCCACCACGCGCGCGAGCGCTGCGAGCAAGGTACGACGGAGCACAGGAGGCGGCGCCGACGAAAGGCGCGCAATCAGCGCCTTGCTGATACGCACCCAACGCGAACGCTGCTTGGACGCGCGCTCGCTGAGCACGGCCTTGTCGCCCTCTTTGCCCTCGTCCTCACACAAGTCCGCATCAGCCAGCCGCAGCAAGGCGCGCAGCCGCTGCAGATGCAACATCGTCGCTCCTGGAACGACAACTCCGCTGCCGCCACCCTCGCGCAAAATGATCCAATGCGCGAGCGCTTCACGCACCGCGTCAAGCGCCTCTTCACTCTCCTTCACGCGCTCCTGCACATTGGAAAGCGCCAGCAAATTCTCGAACACAGTGCGCTGGGTAAGGCTTACTTCCACGTCGCGCAGCACGGTCGAGGTGGTACGCCGCGCCATCGCTCCGGGTCGACCTTGGACCGCTTCGTCCTCGGCCGGCACCGATCCTAAGGCCTCGACGGCTGCTGCCACGCGCGCAAGCACCGGCAAGGTCTTGAGGTAGGCCGCGGCCGCACCCTCGGTAGCAAACACGCTTAAGCCCTCACGTACGTCGGCGCGTAAGGTCCCCTCCCCGCGCGTCTCCAAGTCTGCGCACAAGTCCATCAGCAAAGCCTGCGCCACGTCGTCCGATGACGCCGCGCCTTCGGAGCCCACGCGCCGTGCGATCTCACGGCCGGCATCCTCGAGCTTGGCGCAAACACCCGCGTCGCTAATGGCGTCGCTAATGGGCTCTGCGAGCAGTGAGGCCTCGCCTACCGCAAGCGCTTTGTCTAGAAGCTTGCCAGCTACCTCGGGCTCTGACTCAAACGCGCGCGGCAATCCCCAAATGAGGGCGCCCACCACCCCAGGGTCCATCTCGCGCCACGCAAGCACTTGCTTCGCCATGGCCACGGCCGAGCTCGGCGATACCGCCGCATAGGCCGCCACCGACACGGCGGCGCGACGCCACCCGGTGGGGCCGGCGGACTCTGACAGCGCCTGCTCCACCTGGACTTGGCCGTGCGCCGTCCACGGCATGAGCAAGCCGCGCGCACTCGCGACGTACTTCCACACCAAGGGCTCGCGATCAGCCAAAAGGCGCACCATCGCCGACTCCACACTCGCACCTTCAAACACGCTAAGCGCATGGATATCGCCTTGTTCCGCGCGTGTGGCCGCTTCTCGCGCTGCGTGCTCGATGAGCCTTGCCGACATGCGGCGCGATGCGAGCGAACGGGTCGACGCGAGCTCTACCCACTCACGCGCAACCTCCGCGCGCGACAGCATCGCAAGGGCCATGGCACCCACGGGAATACCCAGCGACAGAGGGAGCTCAACGGTCAGCGCCACGCGCGCGCGCATGTCGGGGTTTGCAAGCACGCGCCACGAGCCGCGTGCAAAGCGCGCTGCCGCCACTGCAAACACTTCGGCGTTTCCGTCGCGCACCAAGCTCAGCATGCGGCGCGCGACTTCACGCTGCTCGGGCCCGGCCGGCAACGCTGCAGCGAGCTCGTACAAGGCCGACACCAGCTGCGGCGCGCTAAGCCAGTCCATGTCCTCGAACAGGCCGCTCACACTTGCAGTCTGCACCGATGCTCTGAGCAGCTCAGGTGAGGTCCCCTCTAGGCCGCCGACAACCCCGTCGGCCGCCGCGCGCGCGAGCGCTGTGAGCCCCTGGCGCCACAGCGTACGGCGTTCGTCCAAAGCCGCTGCTCTGGCGATCTGCTCAAGCCCACGGGCGTAGGAAAGATAGTCGCGCACGACGCAAGGATACGAGGCGCCCCCTTGTTTGGCCAAGCCCTCGCTGATAGAACCGGCGCGAAGCTTGGCAATCGGCCCTGCTGCGGGTGACCATACCACCCGAGGACCCGCGCCACGAAAGGTAAAATCCCTGTGATTGTTCTCGACACCGTCACCAAACGCTTTGGTCCCAAAATCCTTTTCGAGAACGTCTCGATGCAGTTTGACCCCGGTAAGCGCTACGGCCTTACGGGCGCCAACGGCGCAGGCAAATCCACCCTGCTCAAAATGCTAGGTGGCGACGAAGATACCGACATGGGCGTCATCAACATCCCAGGGAAATTGCGCCTGGGTGTACTTCGCCAAAACCACTTCGAGTACGACGAGCAACGCATTGTCGACGCCGTGATGATGGGCAACAAAGCACTTTGGTCGGCAATGGCCGAAAAGGAAGTACTGCTCGCCGGTGAAATCACGGACGAAATCGGCATGCGTCTTGGCGAACTTGAAGGCGTCATCGCGGAGGAAGACGGCTACATGGCCGAATCCAACGCCGCCGAACTCCTCGAAGGCTTAGGCATCCCCGTCGACAAGCACGAGGAAAAAATGAGCGTGCTCCCAGGCGGTTACAAGCTGCGCGTTTTGCTTGCGCAGGTTTTGTTCGGCAAGCCCGATGTGCTGCTGCTCGACGAGCCGACCAACCACTTGGACTTGGACTCCATTCGCTGGTTGGAGGAGTTCCTCATCAACTACGAAGGCTTGGTTGTCACGGTCAGCCACGATCGCCATTTCTTGAATGGCATCGCAACCCACATTGCCGACGTCGACTACCAGACCATCACGGTCTACGCGGGCGGTTACACCGACTTCATTGAGCAAAAATACGAGAACCGACAGCGCGCGGAGAGCGCCAACAAGTCGGCGAAGAAGAAGATGGACGAGCTGCAGAACTTCGTCGATCGCTTCGGCAGCCACGCCTCGAAGAGCAAGCAGGCGCAGTCGCGCATCAAACAAATCGAGAAGCTCGAGGTCACAGAGCTCAAGCGCTCCAGCCTGATTCGCCCCTTCGTACGTTTCGAATTCGAAAAGCCCTCGGGCCGAGATGTGCTTCGCGCCGAGGGCGTGAGCAAGGCGTTCACACAGGAAGATGGCAGCTCGCTGCAGGTGTTCAAAAACCTGTCGCTCAACATCAACCGCGGCGACAAGATCGCCATCATCGGCCCAAACGGCGTGGGAAAGTCCACCCTTCTAAAGCTTCTGACGAGCGCCTACAGCGGCCTAGACGGCGAGACCCGCGGCTACACGACGCAGCCCGATGCCGGCAAAATGACATGGGGCCACGACACCAGCGTGGGCTACTTCGCTCAGGACCACCACGAGGCGCTAGGCCGCACGGCGCAGGGGATGAACGCGTTCCAGTGGCTCTACGGCTTCGACAAGTTGGCGCCCCAAGAGGAGGTGCGAGGCATTCTTGGCCGATTGCTCTTCACGGGGGACCAAGCCCTGAAGGCCACCTCGGCTCTTTCGGGCGGCGAGTGCGCGCGCCTGCTGCTCGGCAAGCTCGTCTTGCTCAAGCACAACGTGCTGCTGCTCGACGAGCCCACGAACCACATGGACATCGAATCCATCGAGGGGCTTATCGACGGCTTGGAGCTGTTCAAGGGCACCATCGTCTTTGTCGCCCATGACCGCCACTTCGTTTCCAAACTTGCCACGCGCGTTATCGAGCTGCGCCCCGGCAAGGACGGCGCGGAAGTCATCGACTACAGCGGCACGTACGAGGAATACCTCGAGCGCGCCGCCTCGTTCGGCAAGCAAAAGCACAACTAGAATGCGAATCGCCCTCATCGCGAGCTCGGTTGTGATCGCGGCCGCGGCCGGGGCAGCATGTGCCACTGCCGCGGATGCTCACGCAACGCATGGTTATGGTCATGATCAAGACGCGCATAGCTCGAGCGACGACGCACACGCACACGCACACGACGATGATGCGCATGCGCACGAGCTCTCCGATGCGGGAGACGGCATCGATTTCTCCGTCGTCGTGCGACGCTATGTTGCAGCGACCAAGCGCCGTGTCGTGCGCTGCAGACCGGGGCCGATAGAGCCAGACTATGATGCGGAACTCGAGCAAGACTTGCTTCGAAGCATCGCGGCGCCCGGTGTAAGCGACCAGGCAATCGCGAAGTTCGCGCAGTGCGCGCACGAACTCAGTGCCGCAGGATGCGGCGCTGAGCCAGAGGTGTGCGCTGGCGACGAGCCTGGCACACTTGAGCCTGGCACTTCATGTCTGCTTGATGCGCAATGCAAGAGCGGGCGATGTGCCGGCGCCGCCACTCAAAGCTGTGGAACTTGCGGAGCACCACGCGGCATTGGCAGCGACTGCAGTGACGGTTCCGCATGCGGAAGCGGCCTCGAGTGCGCCACTAAGGCCGGCACGGCGTCGCTCCAGTGCGCCAAGCGGCGCATCGCATCGCTTGGCGAGACTTGCGGTGGTGGCGCGCTTTGCGCGACAAGCTTGCGCTGCAACCAAGCGGCGCAGCCTGCGACGTGTGAAGTTCTGGTGGCCCCTGGCGGCAGCTGCGCCGATGGCCATGCCTGCGACGAGGGCGGCACGATATACTGCGACACCAGCTTTACATGCGTGAAGCGCCCGCTCGCGGGCGACCCTTGCAGCGGCGTGACCTGCGCGGGAGGGCTCGTGTGCGATGGGAGCGCAAAGCAATGTCGCGCGCCGCGCCTATCGCTCGGGGTGGACGCCATCTGCGAGCAAGGCGACGCGTGCGCGGAAGGTCTAGGCTGTAGCCGCGCTGTTAGCGGTTCTGCGTCTCCACGGCACTGCGTCGCACTCGCCGAATTAGGTGCAGACTGCACGTCCGCGCCTTGCACTGGCGACCTGGTATGCGACGGATTGCAGACGGGCATGGCGCGATGCGTTGTCACCAAACAGCCGTCAGATTGCAGTTAGTTTTGCCAAGCCAGTACGTCGAGGCATGAGCCTCACGTGCCCTGCGAGGCCCTCGTGCTCGCTGCAAGCTGCAAGTAGCTCAGCGCGGAAGTGCCGACAGTCAGCCGCGCCGCGATGCGAGGTGCGCCAGCACCCGTTCAGCTACCGCCTTGCCGGTGAAGCCAAACCGCTCTGCGAGCACCGCGTCAGGCGCGCTCGCGCCAAAGCGATCAAGGCCCAGGCTGAGCCCCGAGTCCCCCACCCACTTCGACCAGGGTGCTGTGCTCCCCGCCTCGACGGAGACGCGCACTGCGCCTGGTACGTGCAGCACCGATTGAATGTATTCTGCAGATTGTGACGCAAACACCTCCAGGCAGGGCAGGCTCACGACCCGCGCTTGCACCCCCTCAGCCGCCAGCAAGTCGGCCGCATCAAGCACCGTCCCCACCTCGCTGCCGGTAGCCATGAGCACCACCGAGATGGCGCCGCCGCCGTCGCGCACAACGTAGCCTCCGCGAAGCACAAGGCCTGGATCAAAGTCCGCTTTACGCGGCAATGTCTTTAGCTTCTGGCGCGAAAGCGAGAACACGCTCGGGGCATGCGTACGGCTCACCGCGGCGGACCATGCGGCGGCACACTCAACACCGTCCGCAGGCCTGAACACGGCGACATTTGGGATCATCCGCAGCGACCAAAGATGCTCGACGGGCTGGTGCGTAGGGCCATCCTCACCGAGCATGAAGGAGTCGTGCGTATACACCCACACGCAGGCTTGATGCATGAGTGCTCCGAGCCGAATGGCTGGCTTCATGTAGTCTGCGAACACCAAGAACGTGGCGCCAAATGGCAGGAATCCACCTGACAATGCAAGACCATTGCAGATTGCACCCATCGCATGTTCGCGGATTCCGAAGTACAGATTGCGGCCGCTGTAGTCGCCTTTCTGGATAGCTCCAGCTCCCTTGAGAAGCGTCTTGGTCGAGGGGCCTAGATCGGCCGACCCGCCAACGAGCGAAGGCATACAGGCCGCCACCGTCTGCTCGAGTAAGCCTGACAGGTCGCGCGTCGCCATCTCCTTGGTTGGCACCGCCGCAAGGAGTTGCTGGTATAGGTCTGGCTGCACCTTGCACGCTTCGAAGTCACGCATGGCGGTGTGCGTCTCGGCAGACGCCTGGGCCCACGCTTGAAACCGCGTGTCCCAGGCTGCGCGTGCAGCACTGAGCTCCGCAATGCGTCGCGCGCAGGCGGAGCGCGCCGCGTCGGAAACCACGAAACTCTCCGCAGGGTCCATCCCCAGGCCTGTTTTCACGGCGGCAATCTCGGCGGCGCCCAACGGCGCGCCGTGGGACTCAGAGGTGTCCTGCGCATGCGGCGCTCCGTGGGCGATGTGCGTGCGTGCAACGATGAGCGTCGGCTTGTCGGTGCCCTGCCCGGCCACGCTCAGCGCCGTGTGGATGGCCGCGTCCTCGTGACCATCTACCCGCAGCACATTCCACCCGTACGCGGCGTAACGCGCGCCTACGTCTTCGGTAAATGCGAGATCCGTTCCGCCCTCGATGGTGATGCGGTTGTCGTCGTAAATTACGACCAAGTTCCCAAGTCCCCAGTGCCCGGCAAGGCTTGCCGCCTCCCCAGAGATGCCTTCCATCATGTCACCATCCGAGGCGATGACCCATGTGCGTGCGCCCTCGTACGGCAATCCAAACCGCGCTTGCTTCATACGTGTGGCGAGCGCCATTCCAACCGCGGTGCTGACGCCTTGGCCCAGGGGCCCCGTCGTCATCTCGACCCCCGGCGTCACGTCGCATTCAGGGTGCCCAGGAGTCTTGGAGCCCCATTGGCGAAAGTTCTTTAGGTCCTCCACAGCGAGCCCCATCTGGAACAAATGCATGAGTGCATACTGCAACATCGAGGCATGCCCGCACGAGAGCACGAAGCGATCGCGCCCAAGCCAATGCGGGTCAAGCGCGTCGAAGCGCAGGTGTGTTCCCCAGAGAGCAAATGCAATGTGGGAGAGCCCCATGGGCGTACCCGGATGGCCGCTTTTCGCTTTTTCTACGCCGTCGATGGCAAGAGTCTTGATAGCGGCGACGCAAGCATGGGTTTCTTCAGCGCTGTAGAGTGCAGACATGCGTGCTGACTTCTCACGCCGCCTGCGTCACGCGCAAGTCATGATTACGTGCCAGAGCCCGACGGCCCAGATTGCGGTGGCGGCACAGTGTTGGCGCGAAATGAATGCTCCGGCCCGGGAAATGCGCTGCGCCGAACATCGTCTGCAAAAGCCTCCAGCGCGGAGATCGCTTGAGCACCCAGGCTCGCATAGGCCTTTACGAATTTTGGTGCACGGCCTCGCCCCATCCCAAGCAAATCCTGACCTACCAGCACCTGGCCGTCGCAGGACGGCCCCGCGCCAATGCCGATGGTGGGAATCGCGAGCTCACGCGTCACGGCTGCTGCGACGTCGGGGGGCACCGATTCAAGCACCACGCAAAACGCGCCGGCTTCCTGCACTGCATGCCCGTCTTGCAAAACGCGCGCCCCCGCATCGTCGCCCCGACCTTGCATCTTGAACCCGCCGAGCGCGTGCACGCTCTGGGGCATCAGGCCAATGTGGGCCACTACGGGGATCCCTGCGGCGACAATTCTACGGATGTGCTCCGCATAGTCCACGCCGCCTTCGAGCTTCACGGCCTCGGCCCCCCCCTCTTGCACCAGGCGGCCCGCTTGGGTTACCGCCTGCTCCACCGATACCTGATAGGACATAAATGGCATGTCGGCGACCACGAGTGCGCGCGTGACACCGCGCTGCACGCAGCGTGTATGATACACCATATCGCTCATACTCACAGGTAAGGTGTTCGCCTGACCTTGCATCACCATACCCAGAGAATCACCTACCAGAATCATATCCACGCTACTGGCGTCCACAAGCCGGGCCAACGTAAAGTCGTACGCCGTGACCATCACCAGCTTGCCTCCGCCCTTTCGAGCCCGCACCATAGGGCATGTGACTTTTGCGCGGTCTTCGGCAGGCGGTTCGGTGTTTGCGTACATGGTGTGGGGACCGTTCTTTCGCGAAGGCGGGTGCGCGTCAAGGTGTGCTACGCTTCGCGGCGTCGAAATGCACCACGCACGCGCCCCCTTTCCCGCGGTCCTCTTGTTGTTCGCATTTGCCTGCAGCAAAGCGCCGAGCGCAGCAACCTTGCCGCTGTGGACTGCGACCGATCACGACCACAGCGGCACGCCCAATGCCGATCAGGCGGCCGCGCCCATAGCTACTGCCGCAAGCGCCCCCGCTCAGTCGTTGGGCGCCGCGCTTTGGGACCGCCAATGCAGCACGTGTCATGGCCCAACCGGGCGCGGCGATGGCCCCATGGCGGCCGCCCTCCACCCGCCCAACATGAGCCTCATGGCGTGGCAAAAAAGCAAAACGGACGCCGAGCTTTTGGCCTCAATTCGAAATGGCAAGGGAGCCATGCCTCGATTTTCGTTGGCAGATGACGCGCTCGCCGCTGCACTTGCGCAAGTACGTAGTTTCGTTCAAAAGTAAACAGAATACTCTGCGCTTGGCCTTGCCCGCTCCGTTGGCCTAGACTGTGGTTCACCTTATGAAGATGACCCCCTGGTACCTCGCTGCTATCGCTCCGCTTGCTGCTGCTGGCTACGCCGGAGCCTTCGTTGGGCAGTTTGCTGTGCTCGCAGTGACACTGGGCTTGCTTTTTAGCACCGTGAACCTCACGCGGGTTGCGCTTCCTTCTTCCGAGCCGCCACGTGGCGAAAGCTCTGTGGTCACGCGCCTGCCTGGTGCATGATGCTTGGGTGATGGCTGACTCCCCTGCGAAATCACTAGACGCCTTCACGGTCCCTGACTTGGAGGCGGTTCGTATTCTGCTTCGAGGCGACTCCGTCATCGACTGGCACCGTCTCAACTTCAGCTCCGTGGAGGAGGTGCACACCTTCTTACGCGTGCACGAGTTGAACCCCGACAGCAGCACGGACCGGAGCCACGTTGCGGGCGTACAGCGCGATGCCATCGCCTACCTGCGACGACACTTCGACTACCCCATTCCGCGCCCCGTTGAAGAACTTGGGTTCGATGATTTGTGCCTTCTCGCCTCAGGTCGCGGCCACCGTCAGATGTGCGCCTGCGCCATCCTCAAGTGCATGCACATCATTCATCACTTGCAGGGCCGGGAGCTTCTTTTTGGGCTGCCGCTGTCGCATCAAGAGGTTTACCAACTGGTGGAGCAAAAGGTGTACCGCGTGCTCGGCGGCATGCTTGCGAGCGGCTTTCCCATCACCGAGTTTATGGGCGGTCGCAAGGAGAAAGACTCTCTCTACACCAAGCTGCTTTCCAAGCAGGACACGATCGCCGCCGAGATCTATGACAAGCTTCGCTTCCGCGTGGTGACCCGCGAACGCGACGACATCTTCCCCGTCCTGCAGCACATGACGCAAGAGCTGGTGCCCTTCAACTACGTCATCCCGGGCCAGAGCATCAGTTCCATCTTCGGGTTTCGTACCTACTGCGAGTCCCATCCTCATCTTGCCGGAATGCTCCCGGCGATGCAGGCGCGCCCCGACGCTGACTTGCTCGCGAGCGACAACGTCTTCTCGGGGCAGAGCTACAGGGTCATTCACTTTGTGGTCGACATGCCGGTGCGCGTCCCCGATTCAGTGCTCGCGCGCGGGCTCAAGGGTCAGGCGTCACTAGGCCCCGTGGTCTTCGTCGTGTGTGAATTTCAGCTGATAGACCGCGCCACCGAAGCGTCCAATGAGCTCGGCGACGCTTCCCACGATCTCTACAAGGAGCGCCAAAAGAAGGCCGTCGTACGCCGGCTGCAAATCGGTTTTCGTGATGACTCGGCGCCCGCTTCTTCGGTCGCTCCCGCTTCCCCCACCGGTCCTATGTCCGGCAAGTAAGGTCTTTTCCTCATGCAACTCTACGCGAGCAAAGTCACTCCCATGTCCTCCGAGGCCGCACGCGTGCTCATCGCAGGCGGAGACGTAGAATGCACGGCTGCAGTGCTTACGCGCGAAATCGAATCCGAGCTCAAGGCGTACCTGAGCACGGAACGCGAAGTAAGCGACAAGACCAAGGAGTTGCTCGAGCGCACCGGGCGCCCGCAAAGCGACTACGGTCGTGTGCGCATGCAAATTGCAGCGTCGAATGGAATTTCGGTCGGCGATGAGACACTGGATCATTTGCTCGACCGGGTCGTGGCTCACCTGCTCGAGGCGGACGACATCGAAGAGGTCTTCGCCACCGACCTGGAGCTTCGCAAAAAGATCGCGACGGTCTTCAAAAAGCACATGGCAGTCGACGCGGGAATGGATACCGAGGTTCGCGCACAGCTACGTCATGTTAAAGAAGGCACCGATCTGTGGGACATTGAATACGACAAGGCACTCGCAAAAGTGCGCACCCGTCGCGGCATCTGACTTCCGCCCGTAGCAGTCCCCACACCGATTCCTATCAAGGCGCCAATGACTTCCATCCCCTTGCCCGCACCCGACGACTTTTTACTCGTCATTCTTTCTTCGCCAAGTGGCGCTGGAAAGACCACGCTCACCAAACGTTTGTTGACCGAATTCCCGGATCTGCGCTTCAGCGTGTCTCATACGACGCGCGCACCACGCGCGGGCGAAGTCGATGGCAAAGACTATCACTTCGTCACGCGGGACGGCTTTGAGGAACGCGTACAGAATACCCGCTTTTTGGAATGGGCCGAGGTGCATGGCAACCTGTATGGCACCAGCTTCGGTGAGATCGAACGCGCCAAGGCCGACCCCGCATGCCGCGGCATGATCTTCGACATCGATTACCAAGGCGCACGTCAGATTCGGGCCAAATTGCCTGGCATTACCGGCATTTTTATCTTGCCGCCCACCATGCCTGAATTGCTGCGACGCCTGCGCGGACGCGCCTCCGAAACCGAAGAAGTTGTTCAGCGCCGTTACGACGTGGCGCAGCGCGAGATTGAGCACTACGCTTTTTTTGACTACCTGGTCGTCAACGACGAGCTCAACGTGGCCTTCGAACGCATGAAGGGCATTCTTTTGGCAGAGCGTTGCAAGCGTACGCGGCTTGCCGTGGTCGCCGAGGCCTTGCTTCGTGACACGCCCAGCTCCTCGCCCTAATTGTTTGCGCTCTCTCAACTCCCCCTCTGAAAGACACCCCGGATGAAGAATCAGCCACTGCTTGTTGTGGGCTCCTTGGCCTTTGACGACCTCGAAATGCCCCATGGCACCTACAACGATGTGGTGGGAGGCGCCGCCACCTACTGTGCGTTCGCGGCCTCCATTTTCTCAAGCGTGCGCCTGGTCGGCGTCGTAGGGACAGACTTCGACACGAGCACACTCAAAGAGCTCGAAGCGCGCGGTGTGGACACTGCCGGCGTGGAGCATGACCCCAGTGGAAAGACTTTCCGTTGGCGTGGCCGATACAGCGCGGATCTGAGCTCACGCGAGACCCTGGACACGCAGCTCAACGTGTTTGCCAACTTCAAGCCCAAGCTTCCTGCAGAATACACAAATACGCCATTTGTGCTGCTGGGGAACATACACCCCAGCCTTCAGCTCGATGTGCTCAACGCCATCGATAAGCCGCTACTGGTGGCCGCGGACACGATGAACTTGTGGATCGACATCACTCCAAATGAGCTCCGTGCTGTGCTTGCGCGCATCGACCTGTTGGTGGTGAACGACGAGGAGGCGCGACAGCTTTCGGGTGTAAGCAGCATCTTGGGCTCGGCCAAAGCCCTGCGCGCGATGGGACCTTCGCGTGTGATCATCAAACGCGGCGAACACGGCGCCTACCTCTTCGACGGCGCCGCCGATGGCACCAGCGAGCAGGATATTTTCTATGTTCCCGCCTACCCACTGGAGCAGGTGATGGACCCCACCGGCGCGGGCGACTCGTTCGCGGGAGGCCTGATGGGCTACATCGCGCGCACCGGCGACACCTCCAACATGGGTTTGCGCCGTGCGATGCTATTCGCATCGACCATGGGCTCCATGTGCGTCGAAGAGGTAGGGACCGCCAAGTTGCGCACCGTTACCGCGGCTGATGTGCAGGCCCGTGCTGCTGCGTTCTGCCGCATGGTGGACTACGGCTCACACCTTCCGTTTTGAGTGTCCGTGTGACGCTGCACTGGCTCTTGAGACAACACGGGACGTGCGTACGGCCTTACACGCCCTGACGCACCGCTCCCATGCTTTTTTGCTGCGTGTGGTGCCCGCGTGACAAGCGCTCGCATCTTGTGAGACATAGACCTACGGCAGCCTAGTGCGCGGCACCCCGCAGCGCCTACGCCAGAGGTTCAGACATGACGAAGTGGTTTTATAAGTTCACTTTGGTCGCCGGTCTTAGCCTGGTGGCATGCGCTGGCGGGTTAGGCAAAGGCTGCGCTTCGGAGGCCTTGCCTAACGGTTTCCCGTTGGACCAAACCATCGCCAATGCGGGTGGTTTGCGCGTCACGCGCTCAGGCCTGAGCTTTATGGAATCCATCATGCCCAAGCTGCTCGCCAAGCAGCTGAACGCGAAGCCCGATGGCACCTTGGACTTCCCCATTGCGACCTCCACATCGGCGCCGTTTTCCGTACTGGGAATGAACTTCACGCCCACCATCTGCCCCGATGGCCCCACGGCCGACAAGTGCACCGCCGTGATGGACATCGCCAAGTCGACCACGCAGCTCGATGCACAGTCGCCGCACACTTTCTCTCTCCGCCCCACCTTACCGTTGGTGCTGCAAGACACCCCCGTCAAGCTGGACTACACGCTGTTTGGGGCGCAATCGATCTACTTGCATGTGGCATATGGCGACAACACCAGCTGCGCGCGTGAAGTTCCTAGCGCGAGCCCGCATGCGTTGCCACTACGTGTACGCGTGCCCTTTGTAGAAGGCACGGCGGCGCCCCGGACTGGCTATACCTACGCCGACGTAGACAACGCCAGCATCGACACCAGCGGCCTCAGCGCCGACAACGTAAAAATCTGTGCCGACTGCGGCAGCCTCGCGTCGTGGGCCTGCAATGGCATTCTCAATTCGGGTTTGGTGAAGGGCAACATCGTAAACAGCCTGAAGAGGCAGATCGAATCCGCAGGCAAAAATGCGATGAAATCAGCACTTTGCACGACGCCGCAAGTCGCCGCATCAGGCGCCCCGTCATGCCCCGCTGGCTCCGAGCCCAATGCCGAAAAGACCCGGTGCGTGTACAGCGGAACGCCCGACAAATGTGTTCCTCGCCAGCTTGGCTTAGACGGCCGCGCCAACTTAGGGACCTTGCTCGCAAGCGTGTCGCCAGGGACCACAGGCTCGCTCGACTATTTGTTCGCAGCAGGCGGCACGATGGATCCGTGGCCCATGGCAGCCACGCCCAGCGATGACGAACGCACGCCCAACGGACTCACGTTTCACATCATGGCGGGCGCCATCGAGAGCGAGAAAAGCCGCTGCGTGGAGCCGGTCGCGCTCACGCGCCCGGCGGGAATCCCCGTGCCCGACGAACTCAAAGCCAACCAGCTTGCGGCCTGGCCGCTGCCCGAAGGTCCGCACGCGGGCTTTGCCTTGTCAGAGCGCTTTCTGAATTTCGCCCTGGGGAGCGCCTACAACAGCGGCGTGCTCTGCATGAAGCTGAGCGCCGACACCATTCCGCAGCTCAATACGGGCACATTGGCTGTGCTCGCCAACAGCATCAAGACGCTCCCCACACAGGGACAATCAGCGGCGGTTGCATTGTTCACGCATCCTGGCGCGCCTCCTACGGCCGCAATTGGTACCGGAAGCGACGTCAACACCGATCCGCTTCTGCGCATCTCCATGAAGCGCTTTGGCATCGACGTAATGGTGTGGAGCCACGATCGCTACGTGCGGGCGTTCACGTACACCGCCGACATCTCCATTCCCATCAACTTGGATGTAGACGCAACCAAGCCCACGGAGGCCGTGTTGCTGCCGAAGATTGGCACCGTGTCCTTGGACAACGCCGTGGTGACGAACAGCGACATGCTTCTCGAAAAGCCGGATGCCATTGCCCAGGGCCTGACCAATGTGGTGAGCGGCTTGGTCTCAAGTGCAGCAGCCAATGCAGCCCAAAGTTTGCCGCTCAATGGCGCGCTCGCGTCCTACGGCGTGGGCTTTGCAATGCCCAGGGGGGCCGTGCGACAGCTGACCAAAGATAGCGACAAATTCCTTGCTCTATTCGCCAACTTTACCGACACGAGCACGGCGCCCGTCACAACACTCAATACGGGCGGCGGCTGGTTGAGCCTGCCACGCTTCGGGTGCGCAACGGCCTTCGACCCTAGCCGCGGCAACACGGACACGAGTGTTCTTTCGGTCGCTTTTTTGCTGATGGGTGCGATGTGGCTCGCACGGCGCAACTCTCGCGGAACGCGTGCGCTCAAGTGGACTGCGCTGGGCCTCGCGGCGTCACTCCCCGGCTGCGACTGCAACGACAAGCAAGCCGACGCGCCCCCGCCCAAGTGTGGTGATGATTGCTCCCAAGTCTGTGAGGGCACAGTAGATCGAGGCTTGGTAGGCGCCTACGGCTCTGCGGCATTGGGCAAAGACGGAAAGGTGTACATTACAGGCTATGCAGACGCGCTCTTTCCTTCGTCCGGCAGCGGCATTCAAGCCTACGGAGATCTTGCGGTGGGTATACTCGATGCGAACGGGGGCATCACACAATGGGATGTCATTGATGGCCTCCCTGCGCGTTCGGCGGGCACCTGCTCGCCTCTAGACCCACGTGGGTGGCGCAAGGGCGAAACCGACCCGGGCGACAATGTTGGCCAGTGGACCAGCACCGTCGTCGCTGAAGACGGCACGCAGCACGTGACCTATTACGACGTCACGCACGGCACGCTGAAATACGCGCTGCACGAACCTGGTCAGGCGTGGAAGATGCACACGATTGCTGAGGGTGCCGGCGTTGATGCGGGGCGCTATGCCAGCTTGGTCTTGCAAGATGCCAAACCCGTGGTGGCCTTCAATCGCTTAACCATCGGCGCCAACGCAACGAGCAAGTCAGCCGTGGTGTTGGCTCAGGCCAACGTGGCACGGCCCGGTGCCGCCTCCGACTGGACAATGCAGACCGTCGCAGAGGCGCCAGATGCCGCCACGTCGCTGACCAAGTCACCCACCGAGACCATGCCGAAGCGCTTTGGCATCTACACGCGCGCCTTTGTCTCGAGCTCGACAATAGCCGTCGCAGCGTTTGACGCGACCACGGGCAAGCTCAATATGTACCGCAGGAACGGTGCGAGCTGGACCCCGACCCAGGTCGATGGGCCCGGAATCCCGGGCGGCGCAGTGAGCGCAGGTGCCGGCTTGTCGGGCGCGTTCGACAGCGCGGGCGCGTTGCACGTGGCGTATGTGGACACTGCTCGCGGGGCGCTACGTTATGCCAAGGTGGGCGGCAATCCGGAGACCGTGGACGACGGCACCTCACCGACCGCGACGCCGTTCGGCGACCGTCTGCACGAGCTCTCGCCGGACACCGCGCTCCGCGTGGACTCAAGCGGCGTGGTGCATATTGCCTATCAAGATGGCACTGCGGGCACGCTTCGGTTTGCTGTGCGCCAGGGTGCAACGTGGACGCGCACCATCGCGGCCGACCCCGGCAAGATCGTGGGGTCGTTCCCGAGCTTCTTGAGCGACGGCCGACTCGTCAGCTTCAGCCGCACGCTTGATCGCACGGCCAACGAAGCGACCGGTGATTTGCGAATTCAGAACGCGCCGTAGCGCGCCAGCCGCATCCAAAGGTGTCACAGGGCCGCGCAGCGACAAGTGCTTCGCGGCCCTTCATGCGCGCTATGCACCTGTGCATCACTCTGTGGTAGTTCGTAGGTCGTCATGCAGGACACACCAAAGAGCGAAGGCCACGGCCACGCCATCGGCTCGAACAAACAACTCGCGGTGCTGTCGTTGGGCGCACTAGGGGTGGTCTACGGCGACATCGGCACAAGCCCGCTCTATGCCATGAAGGAATGCTTTCTTCCGGGTCATGGCCTTGAGCCCACCCAAGCCAATGTGCTTGGCATCGTCTCGCTCATCTTCTGGTCGCTGGTGCTCACCGTGGTGGTCAAGTACCTGACCTTCGTGATGCGCGCCGACAACCACGGCGAAGGCGGCGTACTTGCGCTCTTGGCGCTGCTGAAACCCGCCGGTGGCTGCGGTCCGCGACGTGGCTATGGCTGGCTCACGGTGGCCGCATTGTTTGGTGCGGCGCTGCTGTACGGCGACGGGATGATCACACCTGCGCTCAGCGTGCTTTCAGCTGTGGAGGGCCTTGAGGTGGCGACCACGGCCATGCAGCGTTTTGTGCTTCCGATCACGGTGGGCATCTTGGTCGGCTTGTTCTTGGCGCAGAGCCGAGGCACCGCGAAAATTGGTCTCGTGTTCGGCCCAACCATGCTTGCTTGGTTCGCAACCATCGGA
>JAYWGI010000422.1:0-4642 GCA_043779025.1 Myxococcales bacterium | reverse complement strand
AGCTCCACGGGCTTGCCGTTGGGTTCGGCGGCCATGCGAATCAGCACGTGCACGTACACGGGCAAACGATTGGGCGCGCCGTTGGAATCAGCGGAGTCCCAGCGGTCCACCCACTTTTGAGCAATGCCATCGAAGTACTTGAACTGCAGCTCCTCGATGTCCTCCGCAAGCACGTCCACCTTGCCGCCGCGCGTCGGGTCCATGTCGATGGGTGATTGCTCGCGGCGCATCAAGTCGGTCTTGCCTGGCGCGTCGGGGTTGTCAGCACCGAAGTAGCCCACTTCGGCCTGGTCCGATTCGGGCGCGCCGCTCTCCACGCGCCGATGTGCGAAGCCTGCAAAGTCCAAGCGGGCAAACTTGGACCCCGCCTCCCCGACAAACGCAGTCTTCCGCGTAGCCTGCGAAACAGCTGGCGGATAGTGTCCGGTGAGGTACGCGCTCTGCAGCTCACGCGTGATGCGCGACAAAGCTTCGCGCCCCTGACGAATGCGATCGGCTCGTACCATCTCGGCCTTGCGCCCGAGCGATAAGCTGCGAATGGCGCCGTAACTCATGAGGCCCAACATGCCCATGATGGCTACGGCGATCATGACCTCAATGAGCGTCATACCGCGTGCATCATGCATGCTTCTAGAACGGCAGCGGTAGGCTCTCATATCCCACCGTCCCTGCCGCTTGGTGGGGGAACGCCGCCGTCTCCATCCTGCCCGGGCATGAAGCCCGTGCCGCGCACGTCCGTCACATACTGAACGAGCTCAAAGCTCTTGGGCTTTTGCCCCTCTTGCCACTCGACCTTCACCGTGACTTTGCGAATGGCTCTCTCGAGCGCGGGCTTGAGGCTGGGGTACACCATGCCCATCACCATCTCGACGATGCCGCCGCCGCTGCCCGAGGGATCACCCCCGCTGAGCACTTTGCTGATGTCGGGAATGCCGCCATCCGCGCCACCGCTGGCAAGCCCCGCAAGCGCACCCAACGCCCCCCCAGGAGCACCACTTGAGCCACCCGCGCCTACAAGCGCCGCCCCTGCATCAGGAGCCGGCAACTGGGGCAGTTCCACGCGCTCCACGTTCCACGCACAATGGAACTTGGCGTTGTCCTTGTCCGCGCAGCACGGCCTGTCGGTCTCGTGCTCATCCGCCACGGAGAATCCCTTGGTGTAAAGGAACTCCTCGAGCTCCGTCATCTTGCAGCGCCCAAGGTTGGTGGCGGCTGCAAGGTTGCGACCGCTGGCGTTGGAGGCTGCAAGACCGCCTTGGGCCGAGAGCACGGTGACAAGCACCGCGCCCAAAATGGCGAGCGCAACCATCACCTCAAGCAGGGTGAATCCAGCTACTGCGCGTTTGTCTGCAGCATGCATTCTTAACCCCGAGCGGTTTTCATTTGCGTTGAGATTCGCTGCCTGGGCGAGGCGGACTCCGAGCACCGGACGTAAACGTAGATCGGCTACGTGCGCCCGGAGCGCAGGAGCCAACGAAGCCCAGGTGAGGAGATCAGCCCAAATGGAAACTGCTCGAGGCATCAGATGCCCCCCGTGGCTCTCTGCCGCTTCTCTATACCTTCGAGCAAGCTCGCCAAGGTAACGGACCCCTTTTTAACCACCGCGCGACCTGTAAGCGGCGACACTTGCACACTCAAATGATCGGCAGGCTCGTCGCCCTTGACGCGCCCCAGCTCAATCACCGCGCGCTCCGTTTGGCCACCGGGCCAAAAGTACAGATACGTCTTGCCATCTGTGCGCGCGGCTGAGTCGTGTGTGCTCTGCACAGATGCGAACTTGATGCCATCGGGCAACACCTTGGGGCCCTTGGCTGCAAGGGATGCCGCCAAGCCCCACTCATTCACGGGCTTAAACACAGGCTTGGCCACTTTGGGTGCAGACAGCACGCTTTTGATCTCGGCGTCGGCTTCATCCTCCGCTTGGCTCTGCGTCCGCGACAGCTTGTCGGGGTCGGGCCGCTTCACGAACGCCATGGTCGGCGCCTCTTCGAGCCAGTAGATGTTCTTGTCCAAGTCCATTGCCAAGCGCACCACACGCGAGGTCGCGTTGGCCCGAGCATAGGCCACGTTCACGGCGCCCGTGATGGTGGTCGCCCCCTGCCGAAGCCGGGCGCCCGAGAACTGTCCAAAGCCCGCCATCGCGCCGCCCGTAAGCAGCGCCACCAGACCGAGAACAATCAAGATCTCGATCAGCGTCATGCCCCTCCACCGCCGGGCGCGAATGCGGGCACGCTTTGGCAAAAGCTACTTCGCTGCCGGTTTTGGCTGCACGATATCGTCCTCGGTTCCCTCTTTGCCGTCTTGGCCAAAGCTAGTCACGGTGACGTCGTCCCCCTCACAGACCACCTTGAATGGTTTGCCCCAGGGGTCATTGATGTCACCCTCAATGGCTTTTTTCGCCTTGAGCTCAACTGCGTTGAAGCAGGAGGTGGGCTCATCGATCTGCTCCTTGGAGACGGCACCGCGAATGGCCAGTGCACGGTTGGTGGCCTCCTTCACGCGGGCCTTTTGCAGCTGCGGAATGGCGACGAAGGCCACAGTGCCTGCCATCAGGCCAATGATCGCAAGCACGATCATGATTTCGACAAGGGACATGCCGCGCGCGGCGCGCAGCTTTTTGAGGCGGTTGGTGGCGTTCATCGTTGGCATCCTTTCATTCTACACGGTCCAAGCCTAGAGGTTCTCCATCCGGACCGTCGCTTACAACGTCGAAGCCTCGCGGATCCTTCCTTCCGGGGCAAATGATGCGCAAAGGTTTCCCCCAGGCGTCGCTGAGGAACGTTTTGGTATAGCCGGCCGCGTACAGCGCGCGGCTGTCGCTGGGGCAAGCGCGCTCATGATCCGCGCGGTAGGCCAAGGTGGCATCAAACACCACACCAATGGCGGCCCGCGTCACGCGCTTGTCGGCTGCATGCTCTTCGCGTACATCAACCACCAACACCAGGGCCAAAAGCACAGCGAGAAACAGTGCAATACACACCCAGCGGCGCACGGTTGGGTCGCGCCAAAGGTGGTCGCGTTCCCATGCGTAGGAGAGCTTTCTAGACCTTGCCATGGCCCGAACTAGAAGGCGTTGTTCATCTGAATGAGCGGCATCATGATGGCAAAGGTAATAAAGCCAATGCCGGCGCCCATCATCACAATGATAAGCGGCTCCATGAGGCTGGTCAGGGTCTGAATCTTTGTCTCGACTTGGCGCTCGAACTCGCCGGCCACGTTCTCCAGCATAGCTTCGAGCTCGCCCGATTTCTCGCCCACCGTGATCATGTGCACGGCCATGCTAGGGAACTCACCGCTCTTCTTGAGCGGCAAGCTGAGCGCTTGGCCTTCGCGCACGGAGGCATAGGCCTCGTCCACCACCACCGAGAGACGGGCGTTGCCGATGACATTCTTTACGATGTCCAAGGCCTTGAGCATGGGCACGCCGCTCGTGAGCAAGGTGCCAAGCGTGCGCGTGAAACGCGCCACGGCGGAGATACGCAGCAGCGGCCCGAACAGGGGCAAACGCAACAACATGCGATCGCGCCACTGCAGGCCTACGGGCGTGGCCACATACTTGCGGTAGCGCGCGACGCCATACGCGAGCGCCATGCCGGCTGCAAAGCCCACGCCATACCAAAGACCGCTCTCCGTCGTCGCGCCAATCGCCATCGCCCCCATCAAGACAACTGCCCCAACGGCTTTGCCTACCGAGCCGCGGAGGCTCCAAAGAATTGGCGCAAGAACGGACGCGATGAGTCCCAGCAAAAAACCTCCCAAAAGCGCCGAAGACAGCAGGTTTGAGATACCAATCAAAATCCGCGTATAGATGGGCAACTCTTGATCCAACGTCTCAAAAATAGCTGTGACCTTGGGCACCACCACCGTCATCATCATGGTCACGAGGCCAATACCCACCAAGCTCATGAGCGCTGGATAGGTGAGTGATGCAACCACTTTGGATTTCAGTTTTGACTGAGATTCCATGTAATCTGCAAGCCTCGCAAGCACGGACTCCAAGTTGCCCGACTCCTCACCCGCTGCCACCATGTTGATGTACAGCGGTGTGAACACCGTGGGGTGCATGGCCAAGGCCTTGTTGAGCGGGTTGCCCTCGTTGAGTTGCTCGCGCACTTTAGTGAGTACGCGCACGAGCTCAAACTGTTCGCTTTGGTCACAGAGCGCTGTCATTGCCTCCACAAGCGGGATGCGCGCGCCCACAAGCGTCGCGAGCTGCCGCGTCATGGTTGCGACCTCTTGCGCGCTGATGCGCCGAAACATTTTGAACCAGTCGCGCTTGGCGCCGACCGTGTTCGCTTTGCCTTCCTCGGCATGGGTGAGCAGTACACCCTCTCTCTTGAGCAGCGTGCGCAGGGCCTTCAGCGTCTCGGCGTCGCGCACCCCCTTGGCGCTCTTGCCACTCGCCGCGAAGACACCTCGGTAGTCGTAAACGGTCATTGGCTATCCCCTAGAGCCTCACCGAGGGAGGAGGCCGAATGCTGCCTGGCGCCTCTTCTACAGCGATGTCATCCTGCGTTGCGGCGAGAACTTCTTCGACCGTGGTGAGGCCCAAGATTACTTTCCGGGCGCCGTCATCGCGCATGGTGTCCATTCCCGTTTCCACTGCTTTTTTCTTGATGGTTTGGGCGTCCGCGCTGCGCAA
>JAYWGI010000421.1:0-1701 GCA_043779025.1 Myxococcales bacterium | reverse complement strand
TCAAGCCGGAAGCTTGGTCTGCACAATGGCCACGCACGCGTTGAGCGTGTTCACGTTGCCGAGCTCCTCGTCGTCAAAACGCACGCCGTACTTGCGCTCGATGGCCGATACGATTTCGACGCCCATCATGGAGTCGATGCCGGCGTCTTTGAACTCTACGTCGTCGCCCATGGCTTTGACCTCGGCCACGTCGATGATGAGGTCGCGAATTTCGGTACGAAGGACGTCGGCGGAAATGCTCATGTTGGGCGCCGGCTTAATGGCCCGGCGCACAAGTTTCAAGTTCTGCGTGCGTTCGCTGTTCACCGCGCAGCCGCGTAAGCGCCTACGCGGACGATGCAACGTTGTCCCTGCACGCGCAGTCCGCTATGAACACGCGCTATGAATTGGGTAGAACGCAAGGCCTATGAAGAAAACGCCCGCGTACGCGATATCCGCGCCAAGCAGGTGTACCCCTACTTTCGCGAATTCGAGCTGGGCGGCATCCACACCAGCGTGGCAGGACGCCCGATCATCAACTTCAGCTCTAACGACTACCTGGGCCTGACCAACCTGCCCGAAGTCAAAGCAGCCGCCAAGATCGCGGTGGACAAGCACGCGATGGGCCTCTCCAGCTCGCGTGTGCAAGCCACCACCACCGAGCACGTGGAGCTCGAGAGGCGCCTCGCCAAGTTCTTTGGGTTCCCCGACTGCCTCATGTTCACCACCGGCTATCAAGCGATGGTGGGGCTCATCATGGCCCTGGCCGACAAGGACACCACGCTGGTGCTCGACGCGTACAGCCACGCCTGTATTTTGGACGGCGCGTTCCTCGCGGCCGGCATCCCAGGCAAGGGGCCCGAGGTCCGCTTCTTCAACCACAACAGCGCGAAGAGCTTAGAGCGCATTCTCGCCAACCGCGAGCGCAAGAACGCCATGGTCATTGTGGAGGGCGTGTATTCGCTCGACGGCGATGTTGGTAATTTGCAGGAGTTCGTAAACATCTGCGCCAAGCACGACGCAGTGCTCGTGGTCGACGACGCGCACGGCAGCGGCACGATGGGCACGCATGGACGCGGCGTGCTCGAGCACCTCAACCTCGAAGGCCAAGTGCCTATCGTGATCTCGGCGTTCTCCAAAGTGTTCGGCGGCATCGGAGGCTGCTTGCTTGCAAGCCCCGAGGTCATCGACTTGGTGAAGCATACCGCACGAAGCTTCGTGTTCAGCGCGGCGCTGCCGATTCCGATTGTCGCCGCCATCTCCACGATTTTGGAGATGCTCGAAGGCCAGCAAGGCCCCAAGCTCGTCAAAGAGCTGCACGACAAGGCCGACTACTTTCGCGGTAGGCTTCTCGGCGAAGGCTTCGACTTGGGCATCAGCACCACGCACATTATGCCTGTGATGTGCCGTGAAGAGCGCAAAACGCTTTTCATGCATCTTGCACTCTTTGAGTCCGGCGTGCTGATGGTTCCCATCACCTACCCCGGCGTAAAGAAGGGCGAAGAGCGCTTGCGCGTGAACGTGACCCGCGGCCACACCCAAGAGGACTTGGACACGGCCATCGAGCTGCTCAAAGTGTACGGCGAAGCGTTTTTCGTCCTAGGCGGCGACGAGCTTTCGCCCTACGAGGATTGAGAGAGATGAGTGAGGAGCAGCCATTTGCCAGTGCTGCGTATGTAGCGGATGAGGCATACTGGCTGTCGTTCTATGCAGCAAGGCGCG
>JAYWGI010000420.1:0-1704 GCA_043779025.1 Myxococcales bacterium | reverse complement strand
GATCGCGCGTGAGCTCGGCAAACATCTCCGTGTATCCCGCAGCTTGTTCCACAGGAGCAAAAGGATGCAGTGCGCCCCAGCGGCGGTCGGTCACGGGGATCATTTCCGCCGTGGCATTGAGCTTCATCGTGCAAGAGCCCAGCGGGATCATCGAGTGCGCCAACGAGAGGTCCCGCGACTCAAGCTCCTTCATGTAGCGGAGCATCTCTGTCTCACTGTGATAACGCGAGAACACCTCGTGGGTGAGGTAGCTGCTCGTTCGTTTGGCAAAGGCGGGCAGGTCGAGCGTAGCGGTGGCGGAGAGCTTCACGGGCGACTCCTTCACACCAAACACCGCATACAGGTCGGCCACGTCCTCCAGATGCGTGCGCTCGTCCAGCGCCACCGCGACGCGCGTGGCCGTGAGCTTGCGGAGGTTGATTCGCTTGACCGCGGCTGCGGAATGCCACGATGCAACTTGCTCGGCCGTCCCCTCTACACACACGGTGTCGAACACATGGTCGTGCACCACAGAAATGCCTGCAGTCTGCAACCCGAGCTGCAACATGCGCGCCATCGTGGCCACGTACTCGCCGATGGCCCGCACCCCCTTGGGGCCATGGTACACCGCGTACATGCTGGCCGTGATGGCAAGCAAAGCCTGCGCCGTACAGATGTTGCTGGTCGCGCGTTCCCTGCGAATATGCTGCTCGCGTGTCTGCAGGGCCATGCGCAGCGCGCGTTTGCCATGCGCGTCCACCGAGACGCCAATGATGCGTCCGGGTAGCTTGCGCACGTGCTCGGGCGTGGTTGCGAAGAAGGCCGCGTGCGGGCCGCCATAGCCTAGTGGCACACCAAAACGTTGCGTGGAACCTACACACACATCGGCGCCAAACTCGCCCGGAGGCGTGAGCAGCGTAAGGCTCAAGATGTCGGCGGCGACGATGAACAAAGCCTTGGCAGCGTGGGTCTTGTCGGCAAGAGGGCGGTAGTCGCAGATCTCGCCGTCGGTAGACGGGTACTGAACCAACACGCCAAAGCAGGCATGCTTATCCAAGTCGGCCGACGCGTTTTGGCTGAGCACTACCTGGGCGCCGATGGCCTCCGCGCGCGTGCGCACCACATCGATGACTTGGGGGTGACAGCCTTCGCTGACGACGAACACATTCGCGTCTCCGTTCGCACGCGAGGCATGAGCAAGCTGCATGGCCTCGGCCGCCGCAGTGGCTTCGTCGAGCAAGGAGGCATTGGCGATGGGCATGCCCGTGAGGTCACACACCATGGTCTGAAAGTTTAGCAGCGCCTCGAGCCGCCCCTGCGCGATCTCGGCCTGGTAGGGCGTGTATTGCGTGTACCATGCAGGGTTCTCGAGCACGTTGCGCAAGATCACGGCAGGGGTAATGCAATCGCTGTACCCAGCACCGATATAGCTGCGCCACACTTGGTTCTTGTCGGCGAGCTCACTGGCGCGCGCCAAGAGCTCGACTTCGCTCATGGCATCGGGCATCCGAAGGCCCGCCCGCATGCGAATGGCATCGGGCACCGTTTGGGCCACGAGCTCCTCCATCGACGCCGCGCCAATGGCGCGCAGCATGCTGGCTTGCTCGGCCGCGCTTGGGCCCAAATGCCTAGAGACGAAACGATCAGGGTGCGTAAGGCGGAGCGTCATGATGGATAAATGCGTATCACGAAACCGCGTCCCAGCGGCAGCGACGACCTATACAA
>JAYWGI010000419.1:0-4659 GCA_043779025.1 Myxococcales bacterium | reverse complement strand
TCTTGCCTCGTCCAGCAACCTTCATCTCCGCAATGTGCTGTTTAAGTTGATGCTGTCCCTCGGCTCCAGTCGGGTAAGCAGCCTCCATCGCGTCGTGGATATGGCAATAGTTGCAGATGCCATGCATATCGAAGATAAGTTTCGTGAACCCGTCGTCGAGAATACAGCGGGAGCACATTGTAACCGGTCGGGTGGATGCGGGGGCGCTCACGGCTGCACCCACGATGGGGGGGGAGCCATGCTCACGCTGCGCTGCCGCTGATTTGGGTAGTGAACAAGCACACTCCCGAAGGCCTTCTGCCTCATAAGCATGGTTGAAGCCGCTGCCGCTGCGGCCCCAGCAGAGAGCACGGCTTGCACATCGCTCAGGCCGTCGGCACCACAGTGGGCGATTACCGGGACCGCCACGGAGGTGCACACCGTGGAGAAAAGCTCCAAGTCGTAGCCCTGGCGCGAGCCATCTCGCAGCACGGCGCCTATCAAAAGTTCTCCCGCGCCCAGCTCTGCATAACGACGCGCCAGTGCCGGCGCGTCGTCCATGCCCGGCAGAAACTCACGCGCGGTCCACCTCGTCGGCGCTGCGTCGGGGTCATTCGCACGTTGCGCCGCGGGCTCCAGCACAGCATCAAGTGACGCGACCACCGCCTGCCGGCCAAAGCGCGCCGCCGCGCGCTCGAGGAGGCCGGGGTCTTTGTAGAGCGCGCGGTTCAGGGAGACCTTCTCAATGCCAGTATTGTATAGTGCATGCATTTGCTCGACGGTGGAAACACCGCCGCCGTAACATAGCGGCATGAAGCACTCGTCAGCGACTGCGCGTAGCAACTCAAGGTTGGGGCCGCGACCCTCGCGCGAGGCATCGACGTCGAGCACAATGAGCTCGTCGACTTCGAGCTCATTGAAAATTCGAACGGTGTTGAGCAAATCCCCCACGTAGCTCGGGCGTTGAAACGTGCGCGTTGTAAAGACCGCGTTGTCCCGAATGAGGAGCACGGGGATCAGCCTGGGGCGAACCCCGGATACGCCCGTGATCACGGACGAAACTCCATAAAATTCGCAAAAAAACGCATGCCATAGCGATGACTTTTCTCGGGATGAAACTGTGCACCCACAATGTTGTCTCGTCCCACCACGCTTGGAAACTCCGCCCCATGTACGGTCGTGCCAAGAACTAACTCCTCACCGCACGCAGCGTGGAAGGAGTGCACGAAGTAGAACTGAGAGGTTATCTCAAGGTCGCAGTACTCCAGATCCTGATGTCGTCGATCCCAGATCGCGTGGTCCTGCGTGATGGCGACATCGTTCCAGCCCATGTGCGGGATACGAAGCCCGGGCTTGTCGTCAATGCGCTCGACCGACCCTGGCAAAAAGCCCAAGCCAGGGAGCACTCCTTCCGCGCCTGATTCAAAAAGCAATTGCATGCCCAAGCACAACCCAAGCGTGGGCACCGCGCGACGCATCACCGCGACCTCAAGGGCCTCAACGAGCCCCGTCGATCCCAGGTTCCGCACGGCGCTATCCCACGCGCCTACGCCCGGCAAAAAAATGCGATCAGCCGACGCCACCAACTCGGGATTGGAGGTGACGCTGGCGCGATACCCCAAGTGCAGCAGCATGCTCGCGACGGAGCGCACGTTGCCGACGCCATAGTCCACCACAACGAGTTTCGTTTGGTCATGCATGGTTCACTCAGGCCTGAACCTCAGAACGCGCGCGGGCACTCCGGCCACGACCGCGAAGGCAGGGACGTCGCGATTGACGACGCTACCGGCCCCCACAATCGCGCCGCGACCGATGCGTACACCAGGCAAAATGATCGCGCCCACGCCTATGTCAGCGCCCGTTTCGATGTGTACGGGGGCAAAGCGCAGAGGCGCGGCCGACACGGGAAGATCGCGGGGCGCTTCGCCGTGCACGCTGGTGATGATGCGCACCGACGGGGCGATGCCAACCTCATGTTCGATGGTGAGGCCACCCGCGCTGTGGAAGAAGCAACCTTGGCCAATCCAGGTGTGGTCCCCGATTCGCATCGCATTCTTGTGGTAACCCTTGAGAATGGTCTGGTGGCCCACGTAGACGTTTTCGCCCAGAGAGACGCTTTGGGGGTGAAACACCAACACTCCCGATTCGAACACGCAGTTGGCACCGATCGCGGCAAAATCGCTCTCCAAAAACATCCCGTCGCCATGGGAACGGTAGGGAGTGCGGTGCGGTGTCATTGCGCCACTCCGGATACGCGGGTGGGCGGAGCCGTCAGGACCTCACGAACGTGGTGCGCGACCTCGGCAAGAACATGCTCGTCCATCTGCGCCCAAAGCGGCAGCGTGAGCGTTTGTCGCGCGAGGCGTGCCGAGTTCGGGCAGCTCGTGTTTGTGCCATAGCGCGAAGTCATCGCGGGCTCACTGTGCATGGCGTAGGTGCCCAAGGTGGTCTCGATACCTCGTGCGCGCAGAGCTCCGATCACAGCATCGCGAGCCACGGCTGCATCAAGCAAAACAACAAAGCTTTGATAGGTGTGGGTGCGGCCCGGCGGCTCGAAGGGCAATGTCAGCAAGGGACAGTCGCTCAGCAAGCTACGCAAGCGTTGCGCATGGCTTTGTCGCGCCGCCAGCAGCGCGCCGAGCTTCCGCATCTGGGCTACGCCAACTGCGGCGTTGATGTCGCTCATGCGGTAGTTGTATCCTGCATCCAAAAAGCTCAGGTACCAATCCTTGCGTACACCCCCGTGCGTGCGCAGCAGCGCGATGCGCTCGGCCAGCGCATCGTCATTGGTCGTGATCATGCCGCCTTCGCCCGTCGTGATCGATTTCCGTGGATGAAAACTGAAGCACCCCATGCGTCCGAGGGCGCCTGCCTTACCCTCGGGCGCCGCGGCACCGAGCGCACAGGCCGCGTCTTCGATAAGGGCAACTCCGTGTCGATCGGCGATGTCCTTGATGGACTTGATGTCCGCCATGAGCCCGAACGGGTGCACCACAAGGGCCGCCTTCGTGCGCGCCGAGATTTTCGCCCCAAAGTCGTCGGCGGACATCGCGTAGGTGTTTAGGTCTACGTCGACAAAGATAGGTGTCGCACCGGTTTGCACAACGACGTTTCCCGTTGCGGGGTAGCTGAAATCCGAAACAAGCACCTCGTCGCCTGGGCCAATGCCCAACGCGACCAAACAGAGGTGTAGCGCCGTTGTCGCGCTGGACATCGCAAAGGCATGGCGCGTCCCAACCACCTCCTTCACCGCCTGCTCGAAAACAGCGACACGGGGCCCTTGGGTCAGCATCCCAGAGGCAAGAACGGTCCGAAGCTCCTCGAGCTCTTCATCTCCACACCACGGCCGCGCAATAGGGATCATCTGGCCGCTCCAAAGGAGTCTTCGTACCAACGGACCGTTTCGCGCAGCCCCTGCTCCAGGCTCACCTTGGGCGCAAAACCCCAGAGCGCTTTTGCGCGTTCGACGCCTCCGCAATGGCGCCTCACATCGCCAATACGGGCGGGCAGGTGACGCACCGGATGCCTCGGGCGGCCCATGATTTCCAGCACGGTTTTGACGAGCTGGTTGACCGATACTTCCGCGCCCGAAGCCACGTTGACAACTTGGTTGCGCGAGCCCGGCGTGACGTAGATGTCAATGGCGGCTTGCGCGGTGTCGCTGGCAAAAATCAGGTCGCGGGTCTGTTCGCCGTCGCCAAAGATGTCGATCGGCGCGCCGTCCATCACCCGCTTGACAATCGCCGGCAAAATGCCAGCGTGTGCCCCCGCGTTTTGGCGCGGACCGAAGTTGTTAAATGGACGCAGCGTGGTCACATCAAGCCCAAACGTCTCGCCGTACGACATGACAAGGGCATCCCCCGCCAGCTTACTTGCGGCATACGGTGTCGCGGCAGAAGTAGGGTGTGTCTCGTTCATAACCGGGTGCACCGCAGACCCGTAGGTCTCGGAGGAAGAGAAGTGCACCAGCGTGGAGAAGGTTTGGGCCCGAAGTAGCTCACAAAGAACCAAGGTGAGGTCGACGTTCTGACGTACGTTCCAAGCCGGATCAATGAGCGACTGCGGAAGTGGAATGACGGCCATGTCGTAGGCGATATCAATGTGCTCGCGCTCCACGATTGCGCGCATGTCGGCCAGGCAAGTAGCATCCGACCAGTATGTGATGAGCTTGTCCCCCAGAAGCTCGCCGGCCCGGTCCAAGTTCTCTTTTTTCCCGAGGTAGAGGTTGTCGACCACAATGACAGCACGTGGACCTTCCGAGGCTAACCTCTCAGCCACGTAGCTCCCGAGAAACCCAGCGCCACCTGTGATGAGGATGTTTTTGTTGAGAAACGTGAGGGACATGCTTCAAGCAATACGAAAAACTATACGAAAACTTTATATTTCGTTTGAGTCAGTTGTGCAACCGTTATGCCCCGGGCTGCGACGCCGTATGCACGCTCAACCTCCGAGCCGCATGACGCGAAATCCAGACTTTCTTGCTACTGTCGCGAGATTGCTGCACCGGAGGTCGAGAAAAGTCGTCTCGGCGGGCACCGCAGCCACCAGCGCGCCAAAGTCCACCCGAGCATACGTGGAGTGGTCCGTGGCAAGCGCAATAAGGTGGCAGCCCTCCGCCATCGTCAGGACATCGCCTCCGTAGCCGGGCACGTGCGGGTCGTGGTGAAGTACCTCGGCGCC
>JAYWGI010000418.1:0-16416 GCA_043779025.1 Myxococcales bacterium | reverse complement strand
GTCGACGCCTAACGTCGGGCACCGCCAAGATGCTTAGGGGCAGGCACCGTCCTGAAGAATCGAGGCACCTACGGAGCCGGCCGAGCAGGCGTTGCCGTAGGTAACGCCGTCGCAGCCACACACGGGTTGATACAACGCGATGCAGACCTCGGGACGGTAGGCGCAGCGCCCGGGGGCGTCGGCTGCGCCGCAAAGTGCACCTGCCGACCAGGCGCAGTACTGGCCCGTGCCACAAGTGTCGCTGCGCCGAGTACCGCAGTACACGCCTTCAGTGTGCTTGACAGGCAAGTAGAACTCCCACGCCATGGCGCGGGGACCGCAGTCACGTGCGCCCGGGGCGCAGCGCGGCGTCTGAATGCCGCCAGCGAACAGCACGCCCGAACGTGTCGCCGCCAACTCAAGCGCGGAATTCTGGTCCTCTGCCGATGCCGTCGGGATCGTGTTCGAAACGATGACGCCCAAAGTGTTAAATCCATCGCCGAAGTTGAGCGGCCGTGCGCCGGTGGTGGGGCATGGCGTCGTGATGCAGCGCAGGCCGTTGTCGGCGGCGCGGAAGAACGTGGTGCCCGCGGGTGACGCGCCCGAAGCGCCCAGCCAGGCTTCGCTGGCGTCTAAGCGCCCAACACGCCTGCCTGAAATCCGCGTGCTTGTCATCGAGGCGCGAACGAGCGCGCGGCCATCCGCAAAGGACGACTGAAAGTCGACGGCTTCGCGTGCCGACAAACCCACACGCCCGAAGGTTGCGTCATACACGTAACACTCCGCAGAGCGGGAGCCATTGCTGCATCGGGTTGTGGGCTGATTGACGGCTTTAACCCAAAGCCCGCCGCAAAGCGGTGCAGCACATCGTCGCACGTCCCGGCGTGCGATGTAGTAGCCGCGGTCGGCCGCGGCGGTGAGCGCGTCGCCCTCCGTGGCAAGCTCGGTGTCGCCCGAGACCGACGCGGGGCTATCGAGCGTGGCGTCCGTGGCGCAGCCTGCGAAAGCCCCCAACGAGAGAAAAACGAAACCGGAAAACTTGAGAGCGTGCTTCATTGTCAGGCGAGCTAGCATGGGCTGGTAGCCACGCAAGCGCGAAGCAGGAGAAATTTTTGCGCCTCTGCCGGAGATGCACTTGCTTAGAGCTTCGGGAAATGAGCGCCTCTGCCGGGGATGCGTTTGCGATAAGTAAAAGTGTGGGCGCCTCTGCCGGAGATGCCCTTGCTTAGAGCTTCGGGAAATGAGCACCTCTGCCGGGGATGCGTTTGCGAGAAATAAAAGTGTGGGCGCCTCCGGCGGGGATCGAACCTGCGACCTTCGGTTTAGGAAACCGCTGCTCTATCCACTGAGCTACGGAAGCGAGACGCAGAAAAGGTCTTACACGCGGGGGGCTGACAGGGGCAAGGCCACGTTTCGAATTGCGGGGTTTGGCAAGTGCGAACGTGCACGCCATGCCACTAAGAAGCCGCCAGGTTTCGCACGTAGGGCGTGGTGGAGGTGTCAAAGCCCGAGGAATGCGCATTAGGAATTGGCACACAAGTTGCAGTCTGTAGTCCCATGCGCGCTTATCGTAGGTTTCGGTTCTCTTCTTTCATGGTGCTTTGCATGGCGGTTCTGAACACGGGGGCAACGCCGAGTCTGCAGGTTTCTCAGGCTCCGTCAAAGCCCTCGTTCACGCCTACGCGTGTCGACCCTCGCGTGGCGCAGGTGCTCGCATTTGCTGCACAGTACAAGCAGTGGCCCGCGGGCTATTTGCGGTCGGATGAGCCATTGCTCCTGCCCCAGGTACCGACGGTCGTGCGTTTTGCAGAAGCGCCGGATGCGTCGTTTCGAAAGGCTGTTCATCTGGCCGGCGGACACTTTGGCGCAGGTGGCCAAGCCCTGCTCGCGGGAGGCTATTCGGTGCACCTCAGTGCGCAGGCGTTGGCGCTGGTGGAGGCGGACAAGAACGTCACGCATGTGGAACTGGATTTGGCGCGGAGCCGGCCTGCACCCATGAACCGTGCACAAGTCGAGACGGGCGCCGCGGCACTTCGTCGGGCGGTGCTCGCCAAAAACGGCGCACTCTTGGACGGCACAGGCGTGCTCATCGCAGATATCGATAGTGGCGTGATGCCTCTGTTGCCAAGCATGCGGCGTGCGGACGGAGGCGTGTATTCGTGGAACGACGGGAACAACAATGGCCGCTTCGATGCTGGGGTTGACTGCATCGAGCTGAACGAGGAGCCAGGCTGTCAGGATGGCGAGACCTTGAAGCTCTACGAGTACGACGCAAAGGCCATCACAACGGGGCCGTACGGTCCCTATCTGCAAGATACTCGCGATGCGTTGAGCGTGATGGGGCGCTTCGAGCCCGACGTGGACTATGTGTTCGTCGATACTAATGGCAATGGCCAGTTCGACATGGGCATTGGCGATGGCGACGACATCGACAGCCTTAGCGAGCCCATCTTCATGGCGGACGACCTCAACCAGGACGGCGGGCTCGGCGCCTCGGAGCGGCTCTTGCGCCTGGGCACCAGCAAGGTGAAGCGCGTGTATGCGCGCGGCGGGCCCTACGGCGAGGGGAAGCAAAAAAGCTTGGTTGGATACGCAAAAACGTTAAAGGCTGGAGCCCAAAATGCGGCCGTTCATGGGATGGGGGTAACGCATGAGCTTGTCGCCGGCGTGATAGGACGCTCGCGGCTCGCGGGTCTTGTTCCTGGCGCCGCGTTGCTGGCGATCGACTCCCACGCCCAGCTTGGAACCATCGAGATGCTACAAATTTTGGCCGACGAAAAGCCGAACATTGTGCTTACGGAATATGCGCCCTACGTCAATTACCCTCTTGATGGGTCCACCGAGGAGGAGCAGACCTTTGATGCACTGCACGATGCAGGCACGGTCATGGTGAAGCCAGCCGGGAACCTGGGAACGGGGGAGCGTCACTGGTCGCATACTGTCGGCGCTGGCGTGAATGCAATTGCCCTCGTGCCCTTGGGTGGGCGGGCAGTTTCTCGATTTATTTACATCACCGTGCTCCATGCGGAGAGCTCTGGCGGCGCGGTCCCGCCGGGTGTCGTCATCCGACGTGCCAATGGGCAGAGTGTGGCTGTTCCCGTGAATAGCGAGGACGCCCCGGTCTCGGGTGCCGGCGTTGAGGGGTTTGCAAGCTCTCTTGTGTCCACGCGCGGGACGCGCCACACGACCATTGCCGTGCGTCAAAACGATGGCAGGGCGTTCCCGTCTGAGCGTTTGACGTTCGAGCTGAGCTACCCAGTCGGGACGCCCACGATGCAAGCGCACGCTTACTTCAGCGATGAGAACTCGTGGTCTGGCTCCATGCAGTTTGAACAACACCGTTCTTCCGCCAGCACCATTTGCCACCCAGCGACATCCGACAAGGGCTTGCGCATGGGTGCTTATGCGCTCCGCACGACCTATGCCGACGAGCAACGCGGCCAGCTCGAAGGATACTCGTCGCGCGGCCCCCGCCTCTTTTTCCCGGGGACAATATCGATTGCGGCTCCGGCAAACCCCCTTGTCGTCGGCTTCGAAGGACCCGATTCTGCCTCGGTCCTAAATGGTGCAAACTACAGTTACTTTCTTTTCGGAGGAACATCTGGTTCGTCTCCTATGGCGGTTGGCGCAGCGGCGCTGCTCAAGCAATTGAACCCCGCAGCAACCGCGGACGAGATTGAGTCAGCCATCGTCGCGCGCGCCCGCAAAGAGCCGGGCACGACCGACAATGTAGACGATTGGGGGGCAGGCAAACTCGACGTCTATGCAGCGGCCGGAATCACCGTGGGGACGAGCGCAGCACCGACGGTGAGCCTGGTTCAAGAAGGTGCTATCTACATCGGAGTGCCCGCTACGCTTAAGGCTGTCGCCAAGGATGACAACCCTGGTGTGAAGTTGCGTTGGGACATGAACTACGATGGCATTTGGGACACGGAGTTTCTTGATGCCGATGTTGCTACAACCCAAGTGATACAGCGCGACAAGCCTGGCGTGCAGTACGTGCGGGTGGAGGCTCTGGACCGGGACGGCAACCTCAGCGGCGCGAGCACCGTGGTTGTGTTCTCCGAGGCCGCGCCACCCGTTGTGGTACCGCTGCCCGTAGCGCCATCAGCGGGTGCGCAAGCCCTCTTGCCCGGTGGCTCGGTGGCGGGCGGCGGTGCTTCGGGGTGCAGTCTTTCGTCAGGTGATGACAGCTTGGCCCTCGGAATCGTCGTGTTCTTGGCTTTGGGAGGCGCCTCGCGTCGCCGCCGCAACCTGGCCGATGCCGCCGCAGGGGGCCCGCGATGAAGCTGGGGCTCGCTCCGCGTCCGCGTTGTTAGAGCGCTCTAGCGCTGTGGGGCACGACGTGTCGCGGCGCTCTGGTGTAGAGTACCGACGTGCCTCGCGTCCTGTTCGTAGAGAACCATTGCTCCTTCACGTGGAACCTCATCGACGCGCTTCCTGTGTCGCGCGCCGATCTGCGGGTCTGCAACGCGCCCGAGGCCGAGGCCTTGTCTAGCCAGTACGATGTGCTGGTGTTGGGCCCAGGCCCTACGGATCCGGTGCGCGCCGGATTGGTGCAACTTGCACACAACGCCGCTATCCGAGGTATGCCCGTGTTGGGCGTGTGTTTGGGGCATCAGGCCTTGGGCTTGGCGTTTGGGGCACAGCTGACACGCGGCGCGCCCATGCACGGTAAAGTTCGTGCAGCTACGTTTGAGCGCGCGCGTTTGCTCCCGGGCATTGAGGGGGCGCACGACGTGATGCGCTATCACTCGCTGAGGCTCGAGCATGTGGTGCCTCCGCTGCGCGTCGTCGCGCGCTGCGAAGATGGCGCGGTGATGGCGGTGGAGCACGAGAGCTTGCCCGTGCTGGGGCTGCAGTTTCACCCCGACTCGTATGCAACGCCGCACGGCGCGCGCATGCTCTCCGCGTTTTTCGAGGCATTTCGCTCATGAATCTCAGCGAGCTCGAGCGGATGCCAAGCTTTGCGTTGCTCGGCCCGGGCTGGTCAGGCGCGTCCACCACGGAGGGCTGGACGCTGCTCAGCGACCTACAGGAACACACAGGCCCGGACGGTTTGGTGCTTTTGGGCTTTGAGGATGCCGCGGATGCCGCGCGCACATGGCGGGCAGGTTCCGAGTGCAGCGTGCAGCCTGTTCTCGATGTGCCCCAAAGCGTGGTGAATGCATCTATTTCGCGCGAGGGATACGACGCCTCGGTGTGCGCGATCCAAGCGGCTATTCGCGCGGGCGATGTGTACCAGGTTTGCCTTACGCGCCAGGCCGCGTTGCCGTCCGCATCGGGCGCGGCATTGCTCCGGCAGCTTTGCGCGCGCGGCGTGCCTGCTTATGCCGCGTGGGTGCGCTTGCCGGATGGCACGGAGTTGGTCTCGGGCTCTCCGGAGCTGTTCTTTCGGGTGGCCGACGGGATCGTGCATACGATGCCCATGAAGGGCACTGCGGCGCCCGAGCGCGAGGCCGAGCTCGATTCCAGCGAGAAGGACTGCGCTGAGCTGGCGATGATCACGGACCTGCTCCGAAACGATTTGCGCGCGGTGTGCGAGCCCAAAACCGTGTGTGTGCAAAATGCACGCATGAAGGTGCGCTTGTCTTACGCGGTGCAAACGGTGTCGCACATCACAGGCACGCTTGCGGCGAGCAACGGGCCGCGCGACGTGCTCCAAGCACTGCACCCCGGAGGCAGCATCACGGGCGCGCCCAAGCTAGCGGCGATAGAGAAAATTCGCTTGTTGGAGCCCGGGCCGCGCGGGCTCTACACGGGCGCTCTGGGGCTCGTGCGTGGCCCTCATGCTGTGTTTTCCCTTCTGATTCGCACCGCGGTAAAGGCGCGCGATGGGTGGCACTACGGCGTAGGGGGCGGAGTGACCATCGACTCGGTGCCTCGTGATGAGTGGGCGGAGATGCTGGTGAAGTTGAGTGCGGTTGCTCGCGTCGAGCATGGGCAGGCCACGCTTTGAGCTACACGCTGCTTCGGGTTGTGGAGACGGGCGTGGTGTTGTGGCGCGCCCACGCCGCACGTTTGGGATTGCCGCTCGGCAACCCGCAGGCGACCGCATTGCATGTGGAGCTCAGGCATGCGGGCCCCGGTGTGTACGCGGTGCGTGTGCCTGAGGCTTCCGTCGGCGCAGCCAGCTCAGTGAGCATACAGCCACGTGCCAATCGCACATGGAGCGTGGCGGAGCCGTGGACTTGTGCCGACTCGCCGCTGCTGGGCTTCGCCGGGCCTCAAGAGAAGTGGCTCGTGACAGACCTGTACGAACCGATCCGATGTGACCCGACGCGCAAACTCGCGGCCGAGGTGCTGTGTGTGGGGGGTGGATTTCGCGAGGTGTACGAGTCGGCTCGCGCAAATGTGTACGCGTGGGACGGCGCGCGCGTGTGGGCTCCGCCACGCGATGCGCCGCGCGTGCGATCTGTGAGCGAATTCGCTCTTCGTCGCGCCTTCGACGTGGGAGAGCGCCCGCTACTCACCGACGGTGGTAGCGGCGCTCTTTTCCTTCTTAACGCGGTGCGCGGCCCGGGTCGCTTGAAGGATTTTGACGTACCCGAAAGCGTGTTCGAACGTATTCACAGGGCGATGGCCGAGCTAACGGAATAGAAAGTTGTTTTCCGCCGGCCCGAACGTCAACGTTTACGTTTCTCGTCGCTATTGGCTTAGACACGCCACGGCTTCACTGTCGTTTCAGGCGTGACGCTTAGAGCGGAATCCACTTGGGCTGATCTCCGCACCTGGCCTTTGTTGGCTCCTGCGCTCCGGGCGCACCTAGCAATCTAGGCTCACGTCCGGTGCTCGGAGTCCGCCTTGCCGAGGCAGCGAAGCTCAACCCAAGTGGAAACCGCTCTAGGTTCTAAGTGGCGAACGTTGATGACTTGAGCGCGTCGACATATCCCCCAGGCTCGCGCTGGCCGCCTTCACGTAGTCCCCCAAAGTTGGTGATGGGGGCGCCGTTGTCTTTGAGGCCGAGCGCCGCACCAAACGTGGCGAGCACCCGATTATTGTAACAGTTGGCCGCGACAACTTGCCCTGTCTTCAACCGACCTCCGCAGTTGCCCGCCGTAATAAACGGAACGTTGTGCTGCAAGTGGTCGCCATCGGCCTGCTCGCTTTGGGCAATGACCAGACCGGAGTCCAAGACGCCCGCATCTTTCAGCCCTTGCACAATTTTTGCCACGCGGCGCATGGTCCACTTGTTGGACGCAAAAAGCCTCGACTGGTACGTTTTGCTGGGCTCGCCAGGTCCGTCGAGACTGTGGCTGTAGTCATGCATTGGAAGCGGCGCTCCGTTTTCATACTCAGGGCTTCCTGGGGCGTACATGTCCGTGTTCTGGGTGCCTTCGCCGGCTTTTGAGAACAGATGTACGACGCGCGCTGAGCCGCATGCGACACCAAGAACTGCGAGTGCAATCATCGCATCCTCGTTTTGCTGATGAAAGCCTCGCGCCGAGTACCTTTCAAAATACTCAGGGTTCCCGCGGCCGACATTGCGGTCCGCGGAACTTCTCACATATCTCATGAGATCTGAGGACTCCGGCGGCGCACCACAGTTCGCCACCATGCTCTCCGCCGACCGCACGGCGTCCAGGTGCGCATCGAGGCGAATGATGTCCGCGCGAGAAAGACGAGGGTTCGCCCGCACCCTTTTCAAGTCGTCCTTTACAAGGTCGTTTACGCTGCGCCTGGAGTCGAGAAGCTCTTGCGGCCGGGTGATGGCAAAGAGACGAGCGTAAAGATTCAGTGGCCGGTAGTCAGACTCCTGATACGCCAGGAATGCATTGCGATCGAGTGAATCGCGGTTGTGAATGTAGGGGCCGAACACACCATAGCCGGCGCCTGAACCCTGCAAATAGAGAGCATCAACGGCAAACTCACGTGCAACACGCTGCACGAAGCCCTCGCTGAGAGGGATCACGTTGTTATGGTTTGAGCGGTCTCCGCCACGCCAGCCGCACCCCGAACCTGTGAGGACTTGCGCGCCACCGTTTTCGTGGTGTTCGACCTGACCTCGTGGACTGTTCTTGCCATTGTCGAGGTGGTCAACGCCGCGGAGAAAGTTCATATGCTGGGCGACACCTGCGAGCTCGCCCGTGGCGCGTCCGCCCGCCAACGAGGCGCGCAAGTCCGCCTCCGTCACTGTCGTCCCAGCTGCGGTAGGTTCCGCCAGCGGCCAAAACTGTTCCAAGTGACGACCGCCGCCTTGGCTCACTCCGTTGTTGTGAGAAAAAACGAAAAGGTACGGATTTGGCCCGGCAGCTTTGGCCAACTTGGGCGCCAGCCCTTCCAAAAACGGCAACGCCATTGTCGCCCCGCCGAGTCCAACCAAAAATCTGCGACGGTCAAATGTTCTCATAGTTTCTCCGTCAGTTTGCGCGTCCGAAAAGCAGATCCAAGAATCACAATGCGCGCGATGTCTTTGGCGGTTACGGGGCCTTTTTTCGTCGCCGAGACAACCCGAGCGACAAGGACATCTTCCAGTGTGGACTTCTCAAAACCCAGCAAATAATGGCTCATCCTGCGCGCGTAACATGTCTGCGCCTGTGTGCTCGCCGCCAGCGCCGTCATCAGTTCGACGTGTGACGCAAACCGCACCTCTGCGCCATCAAGAAACACCTTCCCGCTTGCGTCTACAGGCTCTGTGTTGTCCATCGTTTGGTACTGGCCGACGGCATCGAAGTGCTCAAAGGCAAAGCCTTTGGGGTTGATAATCGTGGCGTGACACCCCATGCAGGTGCCTCCGCTGACGGTGTGTTCCAAACGCTTTCGCGAGGTTTTTGCCTCATTCGGGAACGTTTTCGGAAAGTCTTGGGGCTCACCGTTTTGGTACGTCTCGCACATCACGTTGTGCAACATCGCAAGTCCACGACGCACCTGGCGTCGCTCCGCAGGCCCCGCTCCCCAAGCGAGCCAACCGGCACGTGTGAGCACGCCCGCTCGGTTCGCATCAAGCGTTACCTCGGTGTACGCGCTGTCGCTGTAGCTCGACGGGTCTAGACCATAGAGACGCGCGGTCGCCTTGTTCACAAAGGCCTTGCGCGTGGAAAAAAGCTCGGCGAGACCGCCGCCAGAATCGATAACAGCTGCGACCGTCCGCAGCATATCCTGACGCAAATGCTCTCCAGTACCGGCTGAAAACCCGGGAAAGCGGGTCGCGTCTTTTGACAGCGAAGGGTACTCCTGTGCAAAGTACAACTGTTCGTGAAAACGCAGAAGTCCCTCACGCGCGCGTGGGTCCGAAAGTGCGCGATCGACTGTGGCCGACAACTTTGCGTCCGAAAAATCACCGGCTTCGACGCTTGCAAGCATCGCGTCGTCGGGGGGCGCATCGTAGAGAGCGAGGCTTAGCCGTGTGGCCAATTCAAAGGCCTGCAGCGGCACGCGATCATTGATGGGCGTTACCGGCTCACCGACTGCGGTGCGGTACACGAACCCAGGAGATTGAAGCAGCGCGATCATGAAGCGCCGGGCGCCGGCTTTGAATTTCGCGGCCTCATCTGCGCCTGGCGCATCCGAAAACGGCTTCAACCAAGCTGCAAGCTCGTCGGGAGATGGGGCACGCCGCCAAGCCCGCTTTAGAAGCGAACGGGCAAACGCCTCTGTGCGACCTACGCCTGATTGTGGCGCATCGCTGGGCATCAGTGCGATCAGCCACGCATCCGCTGCGGCCATACGGACCTCAACAACGGCCTCCGCGGCCTCTTGATGTTGCAAGTAGCTAATGGCGCCGAATCCAAGGGTTCCCTCGTCGTTGTCAAAATGGAACTCGCTGGGCTGCACCCTCGAAAGTCGCGCGTCTACGTTCGTTGTCAGCCGTAACAACTGACGTGCCCCTGAGGCCCACTGGCTAGGTGTAAGGCGCACGTATCCCATACCCCCTACCCCACGCTCCCGCTCAGGGGGGTCACCCGGTTGCCCACCAAAGGGCACGACGCCGTCAGGACTGCGCGAAGAGTCCGCGTCTCCGATGGTTCCCGTACACCCTGCCAACATCAGCGTGATGAATCCCACAGCGGAGGCTGTTTGAATGCGCATGCCATAGCTTGGGCTGAGAGTCGTCCAAGCGCAACTTCATCGAATCGCGATGTCCGTTGCGCGCGGGAATCCTGGTGCGGGCGATACCGACGTGATGCTCGGGCTGCGATTGCTCGATGCCTCCTGAGTTCCGTCTGTCTCATGCTAGTCTCTTTGCCAATGAACTCGGTGCACCTGCATGGTTATTGGCGTTCCTCGGGTGTTTACCGCGTGCGCATTGCGCTTTTGCTTAAGGGCATCCCGTACAGCTACACGGCTGTGAACTTGCTCGCAGGCGAGCAACGCGCGCCTGCATATCTGGCCGTGAACCCGATGGGTCTTGTGCCTGCGCTAGAGGTTGAGGGTGCGTTGTACACGGAATCGGTCGCCGTCCTTGAGCTGCTTGACGAGCTACACCCGGAGCCTAAGTTGTACCCGGGCGACGCGGGTGATCGCGCCCGTGTGCGCGCGCTGGTCGAGACCATCAATGCGGGCACGCAGCCGCTGCACAACCTGCGTGTGGTGCAAGCCATGGCAGGCACGGCCGAGGAGAAGGAGGCGTACACGCAAGGCGTCATCTCGGGGGGGCTCACGGCTTTTCAAGCCTTGGTGCTGCGCTTCGAGCAGCTTCGCGGCCCCGAGATGTCGGGGCCGTTCTGCTACGGCACTGCGCCCACGGCAGCCGATATTTTGCTCGTCCCGCAGCTTTACGCGGCCCGACGATTCAAAACAGATCTTCGGCCCTTCTCGCGTTTGCTGCAGGCCGAAGCCGCGATGAAAGCGCTGCCGGCAGTGGCCGCTGCCGCGCCCGAGTTGCAGCCCGACTTCCCCGGCGCCTGAGTCGCCGATGATCGCGCCCGAGCGCCTCGAAGCCATCTTTGCGGCGCTGCCCGCGAGCCCGGGTTGCTACCTCTTCAAAGGCGAGGGCGACGCGGTGCTTTACGTGGGCAAGGCCAAGAGCCTCAGGTCGCGCGTTAAGAATTACTACCAAGAGGGCAGCAGCGATACGCGCCCCATGCTGCCGCTGCTGCGCAAGAACGCGATCGACATCGAGGTGGTGCTAACGCCGAGCGAGCTCGAGGCCTTGCTGCTCGAGAATACGCTCATCAAGAAGCACAAGCCTCGCTACAACGTGCGGCTGCGTGACGACAAAACCTACCCGTCGCTGCGTTTGCACAAGGGAGAGAACTGGCCCCGATTGCGCCTGGTTCGCCGGCCCGTCAAAGACGGCGCCACCTACTATGGCCCCTACGCGAACGGCTCCGCTGCCCGTAAAACACTGCATGTGGTGACCAAGCACTTTCAGTTGCGCACCTGCTCAGACTCCGACTTCGCGAGCCGCACACGCCCCTGCTTGCAGTACCAGATCAAGCGCTGCGCGGCGCCGTGCGTGTACGAGGTGGATGCAGAATGGTACGCGGGCCAGGCGCACAACGTGGCGTTGTTTCTGCAAGGCAAGCATGAGGATTTGAGCGCGCGCGTGCACGAGCAGATGCGCGCGGCCGCGGCGCAGCAGCAGTTCGAGTTGGCCGCACTCTACAGAGATCAATTGCGCGCGCTGCAGAGCGTGGGTGAGTCGCAACATGTGTCGCTGTATGACGGCAAGAACCGCGACGTGGTGGGCATTTGGCGCGAGGCCGATCGTGCGCAAATCGCGTGCGTGTATGTACGCGATGGGCGGGTGAGCGGCGTGAGGCACTTTGCCTTCAAGGGGCAGGGGCAGGAGAGTGCGGAGCTGCTCGCGGCCTTTGTCGTGCAGCACTATGAGCCGCTGAGCGGCGCCGAGGAGATCCCCATTCCGGAGGAGGTTCTGCTCCCCGAGGAACTGGCGGAGGAATTGCTTCTCGGCGAGTGGCTCTCCGGCCTTGCGGGCAGGCGTGTGGCGGTTCTTCACCCCGCGCGCGGTATGCGAATGGACTTACTCAATTTCGCGCGCGACAACGCGCAAAATGCCGCTGAGGCCGCGAAGAAGAACCGCGAAGACGTGGAGTCGCGCGCCCTTGAATTGAAAGGTGTGCTCCGCATGGATCGCCTGCCGCTGCGCATCGAGTGCACGGACATCTCGCACATGGGCGGGCAAGACACGGTGGGCGTGGTTGTGGCCATGAGCGAGGGCAAGCTCGACAAGGCGCGCTACCGCAGCTTTCACGTGCGGGGCCAAGCCTCAGGCGAGCGCGGTGCGGCGAGCCGAGGCCACATCGCCGGCGACGACTACGGAGCCATCAAGGAGGTGCTCTCAAGGCGCTTTGCACGCGGCAAGGAGGAGAGCGACGATGGCTCGTGGGCCTTACCAGATTTGTTTGTGGTCGACGGCGGGCGCGGGCAATTGCGCATGGCGCTCGAGGCCGCCGCCGAGGTGGGAATCGAGGGCGTGTTGATTGTGGGCTTGGCCAAAGAGAAAGAGAATGTACTTGGAGAAACGCTGACCGATCGGGTGTACCTACCCGGGCAAAAAAATCCCATCGCTGTGCGCACAAGTGCGTCGCTCGGGTGGCTTGTGCAGCTGCGCGACGAGGCCCACCGCTACTCCAACAAGATGCGCGAGAAGCTAGGTACCAAGACGCGGCTCGCGAGCTTGCTCGATGGCGTGCCCGGCATCGGCCCCGTGGCAAAGCGTGCATTGCTCACGCATGTAGGCGGCCCTGCCCAAATTGCAAAAGCAAGCGATGCCGCGCTGCTCGCCGTGAGCGGCATGAACGCACGCAAGCTCGCGGCGCTCCGTGCAGCGTTTGGGGCTGCGCTGGAGGTGGAGGCTCCGGAGCCTGAGGGAGACGACGAAGAAATCGACGACCCCGTGTGATCAAACGCGGCGGCGCGCACCATGCACCTCTCTGTAAGCTCCGCCGTTGTGGCGGTCGCGACTCAAGGAGGACCTCTTGAACAAACGTGCAATGTGCAGCCATGCGCTCTCAGCCTTCGTCTTTACACTTGTGTCCACGGGTTGTTTGGAGTCGGGCGAGAGCGGCTCAGGCGGCTCGAACGAGGCGCCGGCTGTCGCGCCGGCCACCTCGGCATCGGGGCTACGGGAGACCACGAGCAAGGTGGACTTGTTGTTTGCTGTAGACGATTCGTCGTCGATGGCCGACAAGCACGACCTGCTGCGCAACGTCATCCCCTCGCTTTTTGAGCGACTGCTGCATCCACGCTGCGTGAGCGAAACAGGCGCCGTGTTGGGCGACGCTGACCTCTTGGGCCGATGTGTGCTGGGCCGTTTGGAGCGTCCTCCGGTGACAGACTTGCACGTGGGGGTGGTGTCTTCTTCGCTGGGCACAGCCGGCGACATTTGCGATGATTCGCCGGAGAGAAATCGGCACGCGGAGTTGTTCGTTCCAAAGGGGCTGATAAGGAATTCCGCGCTGCACGCGAGCGGCGATTTTCTTGCTTGGTCACAGGCCTCCTCCGACGCGGGAGATGCCGCGCCCGTGCTCTCCGCCGCGTTCCAAAACTTCTTCTCTAGGCCCGGGGGAAGAAGCAATGCAGGCTCCGGTGGAATTGGCGAGCTTGGATGCGGCATCGAGTCGCAGTTGGAGTCCGTGTACCAGTTCTTGGTGCAGCCCGACCCCTACGACCACTACGACCGCAGCCGCGCTGGCGGCCCTGTACGCTTGGGCGTACGAGACCGCGTACTCGCGCAGCGTAGAGCTTTTTTGCGCCCTGATTCGCTCGTGATGGTCGTGATGATCAGCGACGAGAATGACGCGAGCCTCGACCCGGAAATGTTTGGCGGCGGGGCTGCCCGGTTCTCGAGCTGGTCGTTTGGAGCCACACCGTCGTTCGCTGAAACGGGCGCGCCTCGCATCACGCCGTACTCCGGGGTTGTAAGCACCAAGGGGTTTCTATTTCCAAAAGGCACGGCGAGCTGCAGCAACCTCAAAGACGCATCCCCCGAAGTCTTGGCGGCCTGTACGACCTGCGCAGTGGCCCCGTCGGTTCCTCAATGCGCGCAGCCTTTTATGCAGGTGGAGGACGACGCGGTCAACACCCGCTTCGTGCAGATGAGGGCGCGCTACGGCGTGGACGCGTTGTTCCCGGTGGAGCGCTATGTCCAAGGCTTGAGCGCCCGGATCGTGCCGCAACGCGCGGAGGAGCATCGCTCATCCGGTGCATTTACGGGTGCCACGGGGTCGTGCACCAACCCCCTGTTTGCAGCCGCCTTGCCGGGGTCCAGTGCGGAAGAGCTATGCCATCTCCCTGCGGGAACGCGCGGCGCGGGATTGGTGCAATTTGCACTCTTGGGGGGCGTGGCGCCCGATCTGGTCAGCGAGAACGGCGTGCCCAAAGATCAGCTCTCTGAGCTGGAGTGGAAGCACATCTTGGGCGAGCGTCCCGAGGCATACAACTTGGATGGCATCGACCCGCGCATGGTGGAGCTCGGCCGTCCGCGTACAGCGGAGGCTCTGCGCGCGATGAACATCGTCGCCAGCCCAGCCGGAATTGAAGAGCTTCGCGTTGCGCAAAATGCGGGGCTCTCCCCTGCGGACGCTGCGTACGTGATCGCCGACAGCAACACCAATGTGGCAGGAAAAGAGCAAGGGTTTGGCAGTGACGTCAACGACGTCTGCAGCATCCCCATCGCTCCGCGCCCCGTCGACGCTCAAGAGCTGCAAGGTGCTGGTGCATGCAATCGGCACTACGATAGCGAGGCCTGTGCGCCGGCCCTGCGTACCGCGAGCGATCGCAAGCAGGTGCGTGCCAAAGTACGTCCGACACCCCGCTTGCTCCAGGTCGCACGTGCGTTGGGAGCCCAGGCGCTCACGGCTTCGCTTTGCCCCTCCACAGTGAACCCCTCGCTTGCCGCACGGGATCAGTCGGGCTACGCGCCAGTTGTTGCGCGGATAGCAGAGCGTATCGGACGTCGACTCCAATCGCTCTGAGCACGGCGCGTTGGGTAGAAACCGCATCGAGCACTCAGGTGCTCGATGCGGTTTCTACGTGGTGTCGTGATCAACTCGGCGACTTCAACCCATGCCCCTTGCACGAGCTGCTTGCATTGGTCGCAAGCAGCCTCGCCTAAAGGAGCGTTCCCTTGCGCAAAACCATTCCAACCTCCGTGCCCTTCGTCGTTGCCGCGCTTGCAGCTTCCGCGTGTCTCACGCGGGATGTCGCTACGGAGCAACCGATCACACGCCTCAGCGTGACGGCGGCGCAGGACGCGACCAAGATCAACAAGATCGACTTGCTGTTCGCCATCGATGACTCCCGGAGCATGGGTGACAAGCAGGAGTTTCTCAAGCAGGCCGTGCCCGTGCTCCTTAAGCGTTTGGTGCGCCCCAACTGCATAGATGACAACGACAAGAAAAAAACAAGCTTGCCCGATGCGGCAGGGGCATGCGCGGCGGGCACCAAGCCCGAGTTCGAGGCCATCACGGACATCCATATCGGCGTGGTGAGCTCATCGCTTGGAACGGCCGGAGATATCTGTTGGAACACGCAGACGGTCACCGATCCGGTGACCGGGGCAAAGCGCACGGTGCGCTCGGCCGACAGCGCAGAGATGAATCGTCATGCCATGCTGTTTGCCCCCGCGGGCGCCGGTGCGCCCGCTACGGAACCGGCGAAGTTCTTGTCGTGGCAGCCTGACGCCGCGCGCGACTTTGACCCAACGCCCGCCTCAGCGCCCTACAAAACGCCGGAGACGCTAAACGCCGCGTTTCAAAAATTCTTCGACGCCAACAGCGGTGTCGGTCAGCGAGGCTGCGGCGTGGAGGCGCAATTGGAGTCCGTGTATCGCTTCCTGATTCAGCCTGACCCGACGGGCGACTCAGACTTGCCGAGCGCTGCGCGTGACGCCATTGCAAACCAGATCTTGGCACAGCGCAAAGCCTTCTTGCGCCCCGATTCTCTGGTAGCTGTGGTGATGCTCACAGATGAGAACGACGACAGCGTGGACGCCGCCGCATTCAAGGGAAATGGCTCGCGATTCTCCAGCTTTAGCTTTGGGATCGAGGTCCCGGGCAAGGGCCAAAGTGGGACGCAGCGTACGGCTCCGTACTCGGGAAGCAATAGCGACAAGGGCACCACGTTTCCGCGCGCGCTCAAAGCGTGCGACAACCTCAAGAACGCAACAGACGAGCAGCTCAAGGCGTGCAGCAGCTGCGTAGACAGCAATGTCTCCGCGGCCGCTGAGTGCCAAAGTACGCCGTACCTCGCGGCCGAGAATGACAGCTTCAACGCGCGCTACGTGCGCATGAAGGCACGCTATGGGCTCGATCCATTGTTCCCGTTGTCGCGCTACGTGCGCGGCTTGTCCTCACTCACCGTGCCCAGCCGCCCCGAGGAGCACGACGCGAACGGCAGGTACCAAGTCAAGGCCGGCACCTGCAAAAACCCTCTGTTCGCGGCAGAACTCCCGGGCTCGATGGACGACGAGACCTGCGCGCTCAAGAGCGGCGTGCGCACCAGCGACATGGTGTACTTTGCAATCATCGG
>JAYWGI010000417.1:0-1709 GCA_043779025.1 Myxococcales bacterium | reverse complement strand
CCGAGCTGCACCTGGGCCGAAACGCGTTCATCCCTGACATTGCGGCCTGGCGATTGCCTCGCAATCCTCAGCCAAGCCCGACGTATTACACCGAGCTCACGCCCGATTGGGTGTGCGAGCTGCTGTCGCCCAGCACCGAGCGCATGGATCGCCTACGCAAGTTCGACCTCTACGCACAGGCGGGCGTCGCGCACTACTGGATCGTCAACCCCGACTTGCAAACCCTCGAGGTCTACGCACTGGACGGCGCTTGCTACAAACGAGTGGCCTCGACCGAGGGCTCCGAGCTCGGATGCTTTCAGCCTTTCGACGCCGTCGCGCTGGATCTGGCGCGCTGTTGGCTCTGATATCTACGATTCGACACGCAAGCGCGGAGGCGCCCCGCGGCTAGCGCGCGGCGAAGCGACGCCTACGCTTTGGTAGGCGAGCTTCGACGGGAACCCCGTCCGCTTCCTGCGACGGGGTGCGCGCCTTCAGGCGTGCAAGAAACATGACGCGCCCGCAGGGCACCACCCACGACGCCCCGGCGATGCCTACACGCTTGCGGCGAGGTTCGCTGCTGCGAAGTCCCAATTCGCCAAGCTTGCGAGGAAAGTCTCTAAGTACTTGGGGCGCAGGTTGCGGTAGTCGATGTAGTATGCATGCTCCCACACGTCGCAGGTAAGCAGCGCCGTCTGGCCGTGCTTCATGGGCAGATCGGCGTTGGCTGTCTTGGTGACTTTGAGCTTGCCGCCCTCCACCACAAGCCATGCCCAGCCGGAGCCGAACTGCGTGGTGCCGGCCGCCAAGAACTCGGTCTTGAAGGCCTCGAACGAACCGAAGTCACGCACGATTGCTGCGAGCAACGCGCCCGTGGGCTCGCCGCCGCCGTTGGGCTTCATGCTGTTCCAGTAAAAGGTGTGGTTCCACACTTGTGCTGCGTTGTTGAACACGCCGCCGTCGCTGGACATGATCACCTCTTCAAGGGACTTGTCGGCCTCAGGCTTGCCCTCGAGCAGCTTGTTGAGGTTCACGACATATGCATTGTGGTGCTTGGCGTGGTGGTAGTCGAAGGTCTCGGCCGTGAGGTGCGGAGCGAGCGCGTCTTTGCTGTACGGAAGTGCGGTGAGTTCAAATGCCATGCTGGCACCTCTATGCGTGCCCGGACGAAGCCGCAAGAGGGGAAGCGCTCGCCCTTACACTCTCGCTGCAGGGCGAAGGTTGTCTCGACGTGTTTGCCGAGCTGAGTACGCCGAGAGCCTACATGTCGGAGCTATTTGTCCGTCTGTACAGGACAGTGCGCCGGTCAGTTGTTCCTCGAGCGCGCATCCGTGCATACTTTAGCGAATGAGGGGATCCACACCAACCGGCCGCGCAACGTTGAGCGCGCTTGCGGACGTGCTTGAGCACACGCTCGACCCGTTGGTGACGGTGGACACACTCGGTCGAATCCGGGTTTGGAACGCACGTGCCGCAGAGGTCTTCGGGTGGTCGCCAGAGGAGGCGATCGGCCAAGACTTTTTCGAGCTTTTGGTCCCCACGCACGCACGCCGTTCGCTCAACACGCGCTTTGCAGGCTTCTTCACGAAGGGTCGCACCGAGGCCTTGGGACGCGTCGACAACCTCGTGCTTCGCGGCCGCGAGGACAGCGCTGTGCCCGTGTGTTTGCACGCGGCCGTGGTGCTTCTGAGCGAAGGACGCTTTGTGAATTTGTTCGTCAAAGACCTCTC
>JAYWGI010000416.1:0-4672 GCA_043779025.1 Myxococcales bacterium | reverse complement strand
GGTTGATCATCGTGACGAGCATGCCGCCCCAAGCCGCGAACGCCATGGGCGAAAGCATGAGCGTGTATCCTGCAGGCACATGATGAAAGAGCCGATCCAAGCCCTGCACCATCAGGGACTCGCCGAGTTCCACTCCGCCCTGCTCAGGCACGATTTTCACCATGTGTGAGGTCGCGCTGCCCCAGGCGTAGAGCGGCACGGCGAGCAACATGCCCGCAAGCGGCCCCGCGGCGCCTACGTCCATCAGCGCGCGCCGGTCCGACAGCGGGCTGCGCATGCGGATGACGGCGCCCATGGTGCCAAACGGAGAGATGAGCGGCGCCGGGATAAAGTGCGGCAACGAGATGTCGATGCCATGCCACTTGCCGGCAAAGTAGTGACCAAATTCGTGAGCCAGCAAAATGCCCAGCAGCGTGCATGCAAACAGTGCGGCGTCGCGGGCTTTGGCCATGGGCGTGGTGCCAGCACTCTGCGCATACCCCGTGTATCCCACACTTATCGCGGTGAGCAAAAACAGCACGGCGGCACGAATGCGTTCGCGCGTCGTGGGACCCACAGCGGGGGCGGGTTGCGCATCGGGGATGTCTTCGTGCGCGTTCATGCTTGTGCCGTGTAGCAAGGCGCGCGCGGCCGGGCTATAGCTAGGCCCATGTCAAAGCCTGTCGTCTATCTCGTCTCTGCCGCACGTACCGCCATCGGTGGTTTCCAAGGGGGCTTGTCCTCGATGGCGGCGCCCAAGCTGGGCGCTGTGGCCATCCAAGGTGCGCTCAAGCGCGCGGGCCTCGCGGCCGACGCCGTGGGCGAAGTCTACATGGGCAATGTGCTCACAGCCGGCGTGGGCCAAGCCCCGGCGCGTCAGGCTTCGCTTGCGGCTGGCATCCCCAACACGGTGCCGGCCACCACCGTGGGCAAGGTCTGTGGCTCGGGCTTGCAGGCCGTCATCTTGGGCGCCAAGTCCATCATGTTGGGCGACGCCGGCATTGTGGTCGCAGGCGGCATGGAATCCATGAGCAATGCACCTTACTACTTGCAGCAGGCCCGCACGGGCTACCGCATGGGCAATGGCGCGCTGGTGGACGGGATGATCCACGACGGCTTGTGGGACCCCTACGGCAACGCGCACATGGGGCAGTTCGGCGACGCGTGCGCGAGTGAGTTCAAGTTCAGCCGCGAGGCGCAAGACGCCTACGCCGCCGAGAGCTTCCGCCGCGCCGTGGCAGCTCAAACGGCCGGCGCCTTTGACGCCGAAATTGAGCCCGTGATGGTGCCGCAGAAGAAGGGCGACGCCGTGGCCTTTGCCAAAGACGAGGGGCCCGCAAAGGGCGACGCGAGCAAATTCGCTGGGTTGCGACCGGCCTTTAGCAAAGACGGAACCATCACGGCGGCCAATGCGTCGCCCATCAACGATGGCGCTTCGGCCGTGGTGCTCGCCAGCGAATCCGAAGTGCAAGCCCGCGGCCTCAAGCCGCTTGCCAAGATTTTGGGCTACAGCGCGTCGGCGCAGGAGCCCTCCAAGTTCACCACGGCGCCTGCGCTTGCGATCAATGCATTGCTCAAGCAATTGGGTGCAACGTCCACGGACATTGACCTCTATGAAATCAACGAGGCCTTTGCAGTGGTGGCCATGGCCTGCGCGCAGATCTGCGAGATCCCGCTCGACCGCGTCAACGTGCGCGGCGGCGCCGTGGCGCTCGGCCACCCCATCGGCAGCAGCGGCTCACGTGTGCTCACCACGCTCGCTTACGCGCTCAAAGACTTGGGCAAGAAACGTGGCATCGCGACGCTCTGCATCGGCGGCGGCGAAGCCGTGGCCGTGGCGATCGAGATCGTCTGATGAGCAACCCCACCTTGGACATCAACGCCTGTGTGGACGAGACCGTCGCCGCGGTTCGCACCCACACCTCGGCCAAGCCGCTGGTGGGCATCGTGCTCGGCAGCGGCCTGGGCGCATACGCGGACGCCTTGCAAGACTTGGTCAAAGTGCCGTACACGGCCTTGCCACATATGCCGGGCTCCAAGGTGGTGGGGCATGCTGGTAACCTGTGTTTTGGCTCAGCGAACGGCATAAGTGTGGTCTGCATGCAAGGTCGCGCGCACCCTTACGAGGGGCACCCGCTGTGGCAGGCCGTGCACGGCGCGCGCGTGATGGCGCGCTTGGGCGCCAAGGCCGTGTTGCTCACCAACGCCGCGGGCGGGCTCAACACGGCGTGGGCGCCGGGCGACTTGATGTCCATCACGGATCACCTCAACCTCACGGGCCAGAGCCTGCTCGTGGGCGAGAACGACGCCAAGCTCGGGCCGCGCTTCCCCGATATGAGTGAGGCTTACGACATGGCGATTCGCGCGGCACTTACGCGCGCGGCGGCGAGTGCCGGCATCACGTTGCGTGAGGGCGTGTACGCGGGCCTGATGGGCCCCACCTACGAGACGCCGGCCGAGATCCGAATGCTGCAGGTGCTTGGCGCGCAGGCGGTGGGCATGAGCACTGTGCACGAGGTCGTTGCGCTGCGGCACATGGGCGTGCGCGTGGGCGCGCTGTCGTGCATCACGAATTTGGGCTCCGGCTTGGGCCACGAGAAGCTTGAGCACAGCGATGTAGAGGCCGTGGCCAAGACGCGCCACGCGGACTTGATTCGGCTTTTAGATGGCTGGATCGGCGAAACCGCGAAGGAGCTTTCATGAGCGAAAAAGCACTGGTTGAGATGCTCACGGCGTTGGCGCTCACCGTGCGGGAGCGCGCCTACGCGCCCTACTCGCAATACAAGGTGGGCTCGGCCATTGCCACAGCCAGCGGCAAATTCTTTGTGGGCTGCAACGTGGAGAACGCCTCCTACGGCGGGACGGTGTGCGCCGAACGCGGCGCCATCATGCAGATGATTGCCGCCGGCGAGCGCGAGCCCATCGCACTCGTGGTTGCGACTGAGGGCGACGAGCCGGCCTCACCTTGTGGCTTCTGTCGCCAAGTGTTGAGCGAGTTCGCGGTGGACATGCCCATCGTGCTCGTGGGCGTTTCGGGCAAAGAGATTCTGGCGCGCAAACGCACCACGCTCGCCAAATTGCTGCCCATGGCCTTCCGTAAAGACACGCTGCAAACAGCCCAAAAGCGCGTAAAAAAGGCGCTGAGCAAAACCGCCGTAGCGCCTGTCACGAAGGCGCCCAAATCTACTCCCAAAAAGAAACGGCTGTCATCCTGAGCCAACGGCGAAGGACCTCCCAAGTGCATCGAGTTCAATGCAGCCGGGAGGTCCTTCGCTTCGCTCAGGATGACAATCAGGGCGTTCCGCAGCCTGCTCCCGTCGTGTTGCAATCGATGTTGTTGTAGGCGTCGTTGTTCACCATCTTGGCGACCCAGTCATGCATGCTCACGCCGTCGATTCGGTCGGTATAGAACGTGTTGCTGAGCATAATGGTGTGGACCGACCCTGCTGCGGTGTACGCGCGGAATGCCGGGGCGGAGGCCTTGATCGTGACAACATGCTCGCGCATTTTGGCGCTCCAGCTTTGCGGTGTGACGCCGCTTTGTTGCAGAGCATAGAACTTCACCTGCGTCTCGTCGTAGGCGGGGTTGTACATTGAGAAATTGAGCGTGGGCGTGGTGGTGGCCCCGTACGCGCTTGCGCCGTTGAACAGGTCGACAATGGTCTTCACCTTGGTCGGGTCGGCGAAGGCCGGCACAAAGCTTGGCAGCGTGGGCTGGAAGTTCCATGCGGACTGCAGGGTCGAAAAGAAGCCGTCGGCAAGCACACCGGCCGAGCTGTCGCTGAGCTCGTACACATGCGTTCCTGCGCCGTACTGCTTGCGCACATAGGGCGCCCACATCGCCGCGCCGTAGCCGCCCGCGCTCTCGCCGGTGACGAAGACTTTTTCGGGCGCAGTCTCATTCGCGTATAAGTAGTTGAGCGCCGCGGTGGCATTCACCGCGCCGCGATGGTGGATGACGAGCGGGTTCATGCCCTGCGCGTCGGTGTAGGTCTTGTCTTGGGTGCCCCAGTGGATGTCACCCGTGCAGTACGGTACGTGCACGATAGTCCAGTCCTTGAACAAGCTGTCCGTACGCGTCTGGTTGAGGATGCCCGGAATGCTCGACGCCCTCGAGTAGCCCGTCCACGGCAGGGCGCTGGTCACGATTTTCGAGGTGTAGGCCAAGTCGGGGTAGGAGCAGATTCCGTGGCTCCAGCAAGCGCCGCCGCCCTCGAAGTTGACCACCACCTTATTGACCGTGCCTTTTCGCACGTAAAATGAGTACTCGCTGCCATCGGAGCAGATTGTGTTCCCGCCCGGCACCACCTTGAGCCAGCCTTCGACCATGGTTGGGTCTTTGCCTGCGTCGGTGGTGGTGGCGCTGTCTTGCGCGGGCGTCACCGACGTGTCCACGCCGGCAAAGGCCGCGTCGGGCATGGCGACGGGGTCTACAAATGTGGCGGTCGTGGAGCAGGCTGCCGCCAAGGCCCCAAGCGAAGCGAGCGAGAATGCCGAAAGAGCGAGGCGAGCGGGGAGGCGGCGGCGTGGAGCTGAATGCATGGCTAAACGTGTATGCTGCACTGGCGATTGCTGTCAACGCGCGGGCCCCACTTCGTGTAGGTTGTGACGCACCATGGCCAAAGAGCTTGTTCGATTCGGCGTTGCGATGGACGAGGATTTGCTCCGCGCATTCGACGCAGTGGTCGCTGCG
>JAYWGI010000415.1:0-4676 GCA_043779025.1 Myxococcales bacterium | reverse complement strand
CGATGATTACACCTCGTACCATGCTCAAGGCAAAACGCCACGCGTCACCGAAAGGCGAAGCTCCGACCTGTGCTGTACGTCGTGGTACACGCGCTGTCTCGCGACCTGAAATTCACCGCCCTTGGCCTGATAAATGTCCATAAACATTTGCGGATTTCTGTCCACCAGAGGAAACCATGTACTCTGCACTTGAACCACCATGCGATGTCCGGGTCTAAAGCTGTGACAGACATCAGGTAAAGCAAACCGCAAACGCGTGGGTTCGCCCGGAATCATTGGCTCCGGGATGGCGAGACTGCTCCGAAACTTGGCACGCATCACCTCCGCGCGCACCAACTCCTGGTAGCCCCCCATGGGTACGTTGTGGCTGTCGAGATTGCTGCTGTCGTCGGGGTGCATATCTACAAGCTTCACGACAAAGTCGCTGTCGGTGCCGCTGGTGGAAACCCAGATATCAGCTTCCAACAGCCCGCAAACGGCAACTTCGTCGCCGATCACCGCCGACGTGTAGACGAGAACGTCCGGGCGCCGGGCTGCGAAGCGCTGATCCGCACTCATGTAGTCATTGCCTCGCTGCGTGGTGGCCTTGCCGATGTACGGAACGGGCTTGCTTGGGTCGCTCGTGTACTCATCGAACGAAGGCGAGACCGACCCTGGTCTGCGCGCTTGGGCGGCGAGTTGCCCGGCGGGCAGCAGCATCATTGCAGCCGTCTTGGCTGCCGCCGGTGGCCACGTTGAGAACTCACGCCAGGTGTTGGTGCCCGTCTCGAATATCGTCGCCTCGGCGAGCGCAGGTGGCGAAACGCCCTTAAGGTGCTGCTCAAAGAAGCGCAGCGCGATATCGTTTCCATACCGCAGCGCAGTCTTGGCACCGAAGGAGATGTCACCCAACTTGTCGCCATCGCCGCGCGACCAGCCACCGTGCGTCCACGGCCCCATCAGCAAATGGTTGCGCGCACCCGGGCTCTGACGCTCGAACGATTTGTACGTCTCGAGGGCACCGAACAAGTCTTCGGCGTCGTACCAGCCGCCAACGGTGAGCATTGCGGGTTTCACATTCTTGTAGAATGCACGAGGGTCAGCTGCCTGCCAGTAGGCGTCGCGCGTGCCGTGCGCGACGACGTCGCGCCAAAACGTACGTGGACCTCCCATGTAGCGCTCGTCGGCCCCCGCAAGAGGCCCCATGCCTAAAAAGAAGGCGTACAAATCGGGCACCGTGCGCTCAAAATCCCAAGCGCTTTTGACGGTCGGTGCCGGGTGCGGCTTGCCAAAGTCGGCCGTAAAGTCGAACGAATCTGCCAGAAAAAACGCACCGTTGTGGTGAAAGTCATCGCCGGCGAACCACTCTGTGACGGGGGCCTCGGCCGAGACGGCTCTCACGGCCGGATGTCCGCTGATGGCCAACTGCGCGGCGTAGAACCCAGGGTAAGAAATTCCCCACGCGCCCAGCTCTCCGTTGTTGTTCGGCACATGCTTCACGAGCCATTCCACGCTGTCGTAGGCGTCCGTTGTTTCATCGACCACATGCGGGTCGCGCCGCGTTTTTGCGGCCATGTCGGGCGACACCGGGCGCACGTCCACGAACACGCCCTCGGAGTTCATCTTGCCGCGCACGTCCTGGTGCACGAACACATACCCCTGCTTGAGCAACGCCGGAGACGGCGCGAAGTGCGCGATCTCCCGCGGTTCGCGCGGGTAGTTGTCGCTGCCGTACGGAGGCACACCATACGGTGTGCGGGTCATCAGCATGGGCCAGGGCCGCGTGCTGTCTTTGGGGACATACACGGCGGTGTGTAGCCGAACGCCATCGCGCATGGGGACCTTGTATTCGTACTTGGTGTAGTACTCACGTATCGCCAACGCTGTCTCGGCCGGGTCCTTGAGCTCGCGCGCGACCAAGGGCGTGGCACTCGTCGCCGCACGAGGCGCTGACGCAGCGCCAGAGGCCAAGGCGTGCGGCGTGCACGCGCCGAGCGCTGCAATGACTGAACACACGACGGCTCGCCAAACGGTAGGCAACATGGTGGCATGCGGTTAGGCGAATCGGTCACGCGATGCAATCAGCTGTGCGTGGTGCTTCAGTAAAGAGGCTTCGAGAGCTCGCGGACGGCGCCTGTGGCCGACACGACGTAGAGTCGCCCCGTAGTGACTGGCAAGGAATCGGTGGACCGAGGAACGTTGAGCAACACGAACTGTCGAACGCCGGCCGCTTCGAGCTCATTCTCCTGCGCAAGCGAAAGCTCTGAATTTAGCCCAGGCTTAACGAGAATACAGATATTCAGCGCGAATCAACCCGATTCTTCGCCCGCGATTCGCGCAACCGGGATTCGCCCCCTACACTTTCGCCATGACATGTCTCAGCATCCGCCGTTCACTGTGTTTTCTCGGCCTTTTTGGCGCTTTTGCGACGGCCTCGGCCTGCACCACCGAGGAGGCCGCTCCTGCGGCCGACAACATCACAAGCGTGGCGCAGTCTGGAATCCGCCGCCAATCGATCGGCAATTGCTGGATCTACGCCGTACTCGGCTGGGTGGAGTCGGTGAACATTCGCGCCACCGGTGTAGACCCGAACCTGTCTGAATCGTATCTCACCTATTGGCACTGGTTCGATCAGATCCAAGAGGGCATCCCGGTGGGCAATCAGCTCGAAACCGGCGGCCACTTTGGGGACGCGGACCGCCTCATCTCGACGTACGGGATGATGAAGGAAGGTGACTTTATCTTCCAGGAGCGACGCGCGGAGGAGAGCGCGCGCCAGAAAACGGCACTCGCGGCGATCCAAGCAGCCCTTGCCACCGGCGCCCTTAAGACGCAAGACGCCCGCTATGACCGTAAGCTCCTTCGCGCCGAGCTCGACAAGGCGTTCCAGCTCACATCGACCGCAACCAACCGCCTCGACGCGGTGTTCGGCAAGAGCGTCGACCGCACCCTGAAAACGACCACTGCGGACCTGAAGGCTCAGAAAATCATCGCGCCAAGCGCCCTTCCCGCCGCATCCGCAAAGCCAGACGGCTCCGTCCAGATTGTGACACTTGCCGATCTGCTTCCAAACAACGGTCGCCTGCCCTACACGCCTGTGTCCTTTCCCTACCTAAGCACCCCTGACTCGCCTGCGGAGCGGGCGTTTTGGCGCCGCGTAAAAAAGGCCTTGCACGCGCAAGCGCCCGTGGTGGCGGTGTGGGATGTAGACTTCAATGCGCTGACGACCACCGCACACTTTTCGAAAGCATATTTGGACACACGAGGCCCCGGCAAGCAGGGGGGGCATATGACGGTGGCATCCGACTACCAAGCGGTGCTCGCCAATGGCACACGCTACGCGGCTGGCACACCTGTAACAGACCCGGCCATCGTCGCCTCACTTATGCAAGACGACACCAAGGTGGAGTTCCTGCGTGTCAAGAACTCGTGGGGCGCCTATCGTCCGGACCGCTGGCTTGATGCATCCCTGCCCGGCTACCACGACCTCGACATCGACTATATCCGCGGGCCTCTAAAAAAATGCCAAGCCAAGCCCGACGGCAGCACGGACACCGCGAATTGCCCGACAACGGGCCCGGGGATGCGCACCGTGTACGTACCAAACGGTTTCTGAGCGGTCGACGGAGCTGACGAAATGCTGTGGTGTGGCGCACAACGCGATGGCCGCGGCAGTCCTGTTTCTCCGGGTCGAGCTTTGGGCGAGACCGACCTACTCGAGCAAGCTGCCTATAAGCGTGCGGCAAATCTCCCGTGCGCGGTCGATTTCCTCCACGGGCAACGAGATTGCGCCAACCACCGGGTGCCCGCCGCCGCCGTACTGCTCGCAGTAAGCCGCAATGTTGTGCCTGCGCAGCACACCCGACCAAGGGTTGTAACCTACACTTATTTTGACCTTCTTGGGCGAACGCGTAAGCACCACGCTGTAGGTACTCTTCGGGAAATCGGCGTAGGTCACAAATTTGGGCGCGCTCTCCAGCGCCGAGTCCGACAAGTCGGCGAACACCACGCCGCCCATGTCACGCGCAACAGCACGCAGGCCAGCAACACCTGTAGCGTGCATGGCGAGCAACGGCGCCAAGCGCGCATCAATGCTCGGGCGCCTGAGCACCCGGGCGATGCTCTGCGTACGAAGCAACGGAACAAGCTCGGCGTAGAGCTCGGCGTTGCCTTCGTGCTCCACGATGGTCATGAGCTTGAGCGCTGGCGTCTCGCGCGCGACGGCCTCGCGAGGGTCTGCGAAAGCCGCCCGGTCGATGATGTCCGACCAATGCACCAGGTCGGCGAGTTCCGGCATGACGAGGCCATACATGCGCTCTGCCGTGTCTACGATAAACTGCGTCGCGCTACCGTAAGTGCCATCGTGAAACACTGCGGCTCCGGCCTGCGCGCGCGCGGCGAAGTCGGCGCGGTCTTCGGGCGTGGCGAAGGCGCTCACGTGATGGTCGAAGTAGTAGTCAAGCTTGGTACTTGCAGTATACCTGTAATCAAGGATGGCGTTTTCGTCGCCGCTCAGCTGAGCCTCCGGAACGCCGTTCGCGCCCGGGCCATAGCCGCGCGGGTCGATGTCGTAGGCCCAACCTTCGCCGCGCAGATGTTCGTGAAGTCGGGTAAACACCACCGCGGAGCAGAGGCCATCGAAGCAATGGCCGTGAGTTGCAACATGCACACGTTTCATGATCAAGAACCTACCCTGA
>JAYWGI010000414.1:0-1713 GCA_043779025.1 Myxococcales bacterium | reverse complement strand
CAAGTCGTCCACGCTGGCGCTGAGGCGCTTGTTGGTGATGGCGGCGCGAACCAGGTCGGGGTTTTGGCGGATGAACGCGATGTCGAGCATATCCCGGTACACCATAGGCCCAAAGTGTGGCAAACAACAAGGCTCGAGCCGTGGCTGTAATGCCCACGACTAAATGTCCGCTTTAGCGCCCAGGACAAAATGTCCGGACCAGGATGGGTGCACAATACAGTTTAGGCGGCTTTTCGCATAGTGGATTTACGGGCTCTTCCTACGGCCGATTTCTTGGGGTTCCGCAGGCAACGCAGGTCAGCGACGCTTGTACTTGCGTGCTTTGCGATGCACTGGCCGTCGTAGTCGACGAGCCATGCACCATCGAGCGTTTGGTAGACGTCGACCTTTGCCTTTGCGTAGCTACGCCCTCCCGGCCCAGGCTTGATGTCGATGACAACGCCCGCCTTGCCTCCGAGTCGGACGGTGTTGGCATTGTCGACCGTGACCTCGTAGCGGTAGGCGCAGACGCGCTCGAGGTCGATGTGCTCGGGTACTTTTCGCCATGCGGGCTCCGCGCTCTTGGGCTCGCGCTTGAAGCGCTTGTTGTGCTTCGCGATGTACTCTGCAAGCACCTTGTTGGCCTCTTCGAGCGTGCTTGCGCCTGCGAGGGTCAGGGCGGCCACAAGGCGGTCTTGATGCGTGTCCCAGCTTCGCTCGATGCGTCCCTTGGCTTGGGGCGAATGGGCATCGATGCGCTCAATGCCGAGCGTCTGAAGCGCCAGGCCCACATGCGTCGGACTTTGATGCCCCGCAGCCTCCTCTTCGAGCGTCCAGTAGTCGTCATTGCGGCGTAAAGAGCTGCATTTGTCCCCATAGATGGCGTGCGGGAGGCCGTACATCTTCGCCACCGAAAGAAGCATACGAAGGTACCCTTGAGCGCATTCGTGAAGATAGAAATGCGCGCCCGGAAGGAGCATCCCCGTCGCGTCGTCCACGGCCCCCATCAAGCACAGCTTCGGCCCGCGACCACTCAACCAATCATGCGAGCTGCCGTCCCATTGCAGCAGCTCCCCTTCACGGGCTCTGGGCTCTCGACGCGTGCGGTGCTTGCCCGCTCGGCGCTTGCGCTTCGCTTCAAGCCCTGCAGCCCGAAGAGTCTGACGCACCTTCTCCCGCCCAAGATGGATGCCCTCGTCCTCCCCAAGCCGCTCCGAAAAATCGCGGTCGTTGCACATGGAGTACTTCGTGCTCCGAAGCGCCACCACGCGAGCGCATATCTCAGGCGACGTACGACCTGGCCCCGGACGACCGCGACCCTTGTGCACGATCTCACTCGCCGACACCGAAAACCGCGCCGACAACCGCCGCACCTGACGCACCGACACCCCAAGGAGCGTCGATGCACCCGACTGGCTCATCTCATGCCGACAAAGACGACCAAGAACATCAACACGAAAAACGTCCTTTTTGCTCATATGAATCACCCCCAACGCGTAGGCGATCCGGACATTTAGTCGTGGGCGTTAGAGGACATTTAGTCGTGGGCACGACACGCACTTGGCGCGCCGCACCGAGCAAAACCCTAGTGCCTCTAGTCGGCGCCTGGCGCGGGCAACAAGCTTTCGCCAAGGTTCTCTACGTCGGCCGCGAAGAGTGCGCGGCGCGTGCCTGGGTCCAGCAAGCTCAGCGCTGCGGAGGCGATGGCCAGGCCTATCTGCAAGACGTACATCA
>JAYWGI010000413.1:0-1713 GCA_043779025.1 Myxococcales bacterium | reverse complement strand
GTCACCAGGTCGCCGCCTTGGTTCACCTCAGCCACGACGCAATCCGCCTTGTGTTCACGGTAGAGGCGCACAACCAGCTGCGCCCACTCGTTGGGGCTGTGCTTGCCCGAATGGTCCGCGAGCACGTAGCCGTACCCGTCGGCCCCAAGGCCCGCGACCACGATGCCTGTTTCGTCGGACTCGCTGCCTGTGCTGACAGCTGGGTCAATGGCCACGACGATGCGGCGCAGCTCGCAGGGCAGGGCTGCGATGCGCATGGCGTCGAGCTGGTCGAGCTTCCACAGGGCGCCTGGCGTGTCAGTGAGTAGCTCGCCTTCGAGCTCTTGGCGGCCCAGCCTGGTGCCTTCGTACTGGCTCCGGACGGCGTCAAGGAACGAGGGCGCCAGGTTCGCGGCGTTGTCGAAGGTGCTGCCGCGGGTGATGACGGTGTCTTTGCTCGCGATGATTCCCTGCACGAGCTTGGTCGGTCGTGGGGTTGTGGTCACAAGCGTGCGGTTTGCGCCGCAGTTCTTGAGGCGCATGCCAAGGGTGAGCTGGTCCCAGGCGTCGGACTTGCCCCAAGCTGCGAGCTCGTCAGCCCATCCAAAGTGGTGCTGCGGTCCGCGTAGCTGGTCGGGCTCGTCGGCGGAGTAGCTCGTTGCGATGGCGCCGTTGGGCCAGGTGATGCGGCGCTTCGAGGGCTCGTACACCGGCCGCCATTTGGGGTGGCTGCAGGCGAGCAAGCCAGAGTCACCCTCGACCATGACGTCGCGCACGTCCGCCGCAGTACGCCCAACAAGGGCAATGCGGCACTTGTGGGCCATAGCTAGGCTGTTTACCCACTGGCCGCCCGCCTTGGTTTTCCCGCTCCCGCGTCCCGCCATAAACATCCAGGTGCGCCAAGCGCCGGACGGTGGCAGCTGCGAGTCGCGAGCCCACACGCGCCACGTGTGCAAGAGCTCGAGCGCGTCGCTGTCGGTTAGGGACGCGATGAGCTTGCTCTGCTCAGCGCTTGAGAGCTTCGCCAGCGAGTCGAGACAGTCGTTCAATCAAGGCCTCCTTGGCTTCCGCAGGCGGAGTCACGTCTTCGAACTGAGTTGGCGCGTACAGGCCATTGATTTTGCAAGACATGTCAATCGCGCTCAGCATGAGCCGAGCCGCAGCAACGTCTGAGCTTGATGCGCTCGCCCACTGGGCACGCAAGTTGTCCACGCGCTCGTTTTCCATTTGTCGCAGCTGCTCCCGTCCCTCAAGCGGTGTTGCGGCAAGAATGTCCATGACCCACTTGTGCACCGTTGAAGGAGCGACATCGAGCTCGATGGCAATGCGACGATAGTTTGCGCCGTGGATGCGAAGCTTAATGGCGCGCTGCTGCTTGTCCCGGACCTGAGCCAAGTTCGGCGCCTTCGATGAAGTGCCCGTAGTGTCTCTTTTCCTGACTTTCGAAGGGGTAGCGTTCGAAGACTTGTGTTCGATTTTCTTCACAACTCGCCCCCGCAATGTGGGCACGCTTTGGGCGCACGTTCGTCCTTGGGCAAGGCCGGTTCAGGCTCAGGCAGCTTCAGCTTCTCGTCACCATCGAGCAGCTTCTGCATGTCCAAGAACTCGTCAATGAGCCCGCTCCCCAGTCCCGACAGCTCGCTGGCTTCGGTGCACAGCTTGGCCCAATCCCAATCGCTTTCGAGCGCAAGGGTGTTGTCAGCGACTCGGAACACGCGCAGCTCCTCGTCGCTC
>JAYWGI010000412.1:0-16618 GCA_043779025.1 Myxococcales bacterium | reverse complement strand
GTTGCAATCCCATGCCACCGTGTGGTGTGCTCCGATGGCGCGCTTTCGGGGTACCGATGGGGCGTGGACCGCAAGCGAGCGCTGCTGGCGCGCGAGAGTGCGGGATAATGCGGAACGGCCGCGATGCGCGAGGTTGCAACGAGCCGCAACATCGCGCAGGCTTTCGCTAATTCCATCTCGCGCCAACAGACTACCCACGCCGAAAGCGTCTCATGTGCTGCTGCTGCTGCGCGGACTGTTGGTGGTTGGCATCGCAGCGCCCGGTTGCACCCTGTTGTTCTCTGAGACCGCGGCCCCGTTGCCGAGCGCGTTGGCGCGGGATGCGGAGCTGCCGGCGACCGGCGCGGATACAGCATTGGCGCCCAAAGACGAAACGGGCACGCAGCCCGCGCCAGACTCCGGCATGCCGGACGCCGGCGTCCAATGGGGAAGCCGACCGGGAATGGCGTTTGTTACGAGCGCCAATGTGTCCGGGAACTTCCCGAGCGCGCGCGTCATTGGTGGGGGCTTGGCCGCCGCAAACGCAGTTTGCAACCAGGCAGCCAAGGCCGGTTACTACACAAAAAACCGCAGCTTTAAAGCGTACCTGGCCATCAACGACACACAGAGCACCGGCCAAACAGGGGCCGCGGCGCAACTGTGCTCGGCTGGCATTTCTGGCAATCAAAAGGGGTGGGAAAACGCCAAGGCAATCGAAATCTCACGTGCTCCAGCCTTTTGGAGTAACACCTTTGAGCAGTTGGGACTGGCGGCGCTCTCTACGCTGCTGCTCACCGAGAATGGGTTGGCGCTGCCGAACGAGAGCGACGCAAACACGACAGCGTTCCCGGGACCGAAGGTCTGGGTAGGCAGCCTGACGGGGACTTCGACGAGCAACAACGACTGCAACGGATGGCGTAGCGGAACCAGTGACATGGGCATGGTGATTACAACCTCCTTTAACACCAACGCCAACGATCAAAATTGTGCGCTCCTTGCCCACCTTCTGTGCGTCGAGGTCCCCGAATTACCCAAATAGCGCCTCACCGCGACACCGCCGCGGTATTCGACTAGTGCTGGGCGCGTGCTCAGCCTTCGCGTCACACCCTTACATGTCGCTTCCGTGCCTCCCCATGCGCCGCCCCCTCGTGCCATGGCGGCTGCTGGCGCGTTCGCCGAGGAGTGGCGGACCGCGGCGCTGTTGCCCAAACTTTTGATGGCGATTCCCGCTCTCCGGCGCGCGCCACGAGGAACGGGCCAAGTGACGATCGTCATCCCCGGCTGGCAAGCGCCCGAGGCCTCCATGGCCCCGCTCAAGGCGTACCTGCAGTGGCTGGGTCACGACGTGCGGCATTGGGGATTCGGAATCAACGAGGGCAAGCCCGAGCGCGACGCGCTGCGTCTCGGTGCGGTCGTGGCCAAGCTTCACAGTGCGGGGCAACCGCGCGTGTCGCTTGTGGGTTGGAGCCTCGGCGGTGTCATCGCGCGCGAGATTGCCAGAGAACATCCCGAAGCCGTTCGACGCGTCGTTACCTACGGCACCCCCGCCATCGGTGGCCCGTCATTCACGGCAGCCGCGAGGGCATTTGGTCACGTGGAGTGCACGCGCGCCGCGCAGCTCATCACCGCGCTCGATCGCGACCGCCCGATCGTGACGCCCATTACGGCCATCTACACGCGCCGCGATCGTGTGGTGAGTTGGCCCGCGTGCATCGATCGCGTGTCAAGAAATTGTGAGCACGTTGAGGCGGCCTCTACACACCTTGGCCTTGGTCTCGACCCGGCCGTGTGGCTCGCGGTCGCCGATGCGCTGTCCGTAAAGTAGCTCGCGCGGATTTCGAGACGCCGTGGCGTCAGCCGCGAGACGGTAGTCCAGACATTTCGAGGACGCACGCTGCTCAAACCCATGTGATGCGGACCGGGAAACGACAAGCAAGGGCCCACCTGCATTCCAACCCTTTGGCCCAGCTGCGTCGCTACACGGACTTCATGAACACAACGCGTCTCACAGGTCAGGCCGAGCTCATCGCCGTTCTTGCGAGCGGCGCCAAGCAGCAAGAGGCGCGCGCGTGTGCGGCCTGAGGACGGCGGCCCGAGCGAACGCAGGGCCCAGCATCAAGTTTCTGAAGGTCATGGGCGACAAGGAGAGGGCCGTTAAGGCCCTCGCATTCGACTTTCTAAGTGTTTATCGGCCGGGAACGATTCTGGGCAACACCAACACACCAAAGGTTCTCGGCCATCTAATGTCGCGCGTCGATTGGCCGCTGTCCGCCAAGTACCACGCCATCCACAAGAACGACTTAGCGCGCGCCATGGTTGCCCAATCCGAGCAAGACATCGTCCACGCAACTCGACGCCTCGACGCCAAGCAGAGCCTAAACGTTCTCGAATTCGCCACGATGAAGCCCCGGTTCGTCGGCGGTGATAGCAGCCTACCCCGAACGACGACGGCGTCTTCAAGCACGGCCCGAAGCCCCAAGCGGCGCAGCCGCAAGCGGCGAAGCCGCGAGCGCTACCGTCGTGCTCGCAAGCGGCGAAGCCGCGAGCAAATCCGCAAGCGGCGAAGCCGCAAGCAAATCCGCAAGCGGCGCAGCCGCGAGCAAATCCGCAAGCGAAGTCCCAAGCCCCCAGATCCGAAACCCCCGCACGAGGCGCCGCGTTCGCTAGGGCGCTCGCGGCCGACGTATACGCTTTGGTATTCTAGGCCGCGAGCAACCGCCGCGACGCGGATGCCTCGTGCGGGAGTTAGCTCCGACTGCTGGGCTCGAACCAGCGACCCGATGATTAACAGTCATCTGCTCTACCAACTGAGCTAAGTCGGAATATTGGTGAGCGCGCTGCTTACCGGGAGGAGGCGCGGAGCGTCAAGAAAATTCCCGGGCTCTCAAAACTCTTGGCTCCACAGCGCGACGTACCTCCCACAAATGCGCACGGTGTGCGCTGCGCGGCCGAAAAAATGGGTGAGGAAACGCGCTACTTTTTTCTCCCGAACGAAACGAGTCTGTTAGCCTTTTATGTGTGAAGGCGTTGGAGTCTTCACCTGTGTGTACGGCGCGCTAAAATCCTGGCGCGCGGCAGTGCATGCAACTTGAAAGGCCAAGCGCGATGTCAGAGCGGAACCCAGTGGAAGCAGCAGATCAGGCAAACCGGGGCGCACGCCCAGGTCAGATGACGGCCGTGATGCGGGCGATGCAAATGCCCAGCGGCCCGATGGTGCTCAACGTGGCGATGACGCGCGGCAACCGCACCTTGGACGAACGCATCTTTAAGCAGCGCGCGAGCGTCACGGTCGGCTCTAGTGAGCAAAACACCTTTATTCTGCCCAATAGCCCGTTGCCTGCAGGCTTCAAGCTCATCGAGCTTATCGGCAACGACTACGTGCTCAACTTTGTAGACGGCATGGCGGGCCGCGTCGCGTTGCCGTCCGGCGTCACCGACCTGGACGCGCTCAAGAACCAAGCCAAGCTCGTTGGCGGGGCGTACCAGGTGCGCTTGCCTGAGGACGTGCGTGGCAAGGTGAACATTGGCGAGCACGGGTTCTTGTTCCGTTTCGTTCCAGCGCCGGCGCAACAGCCGCGCCCGCAGTTGCCGCTCGCCGTCATGGAGGGCCTCGCGGGCTCCATCGACTGGACTTTGACGGTGCTCGCGGCGTTCAGCTTTTTGCTGCACTTTGGTATGGTAGGCTTCTTGTTCTCCGAGTGGATGGACCCACACGTGAAAACCGACGACGAGCTCTTGCAGGCGGCCATCGACACGATGAAGGCCATCCCTGCACCGCCTCCGCCGGAGGAAAAGAAGGAGGAAGTCGTCGATAAAAAAGTCGAGACCAAGGCTCCGGAGAAGCAGGCGGCTGCCTCCAGCGCGTCTAAGGATCCTGGAAAAAAAGCGCCCGTGAGCGATGTGGCCGCTGCGAGATTGGCCGGCCAAGCTGCCGCCATTCAGATGGAGCTTTTGGGTGCGTTTGGCGGCAGCTCCGCTGTCGCTGGCGCCCTCAATCGTGGCGATACCCCAGGCACGGATTTGAGCAAGCTGGCGGCATCGTCCGCAGGCGCGTCCGGGGCCACGGGAGCGCTCAGCATGGGCACCGGCGGCGGTCCCATTGCGGGAGGCGTAGGCGGCAAAGGCGGCCTAGGCGGCATCGGAGGCGGCACGGGTGCTTCGGGCGCGGGTGCCGGCGCAGGTAGTGAAACGCGTGTGGCTGGCCCGAAGGGCGACATCTCGATGGGCTCTACCTCGATGTCGGTTCCCGTCAACAACGCCGAGCGCGTCATCGCGGGCCTGCGCGGCCGGTTCAAGAGCTGCTACCAGCGCGGCCTCTCCGAGGATCCGAACCAGTCGGGCAAAGCCACGTTCGCCGTCAAAGTCGCTCCCAACGGCGAAGTCGCATCTGTCAGCGTTGCAAGCAATGCAGGCTTGTCGGCCACCGTCACGGGTTGCATCCAAAAGGCGCTTCAGGGCGCGAACTTTGATGCGCCGGGCGGAAGCGGCTCCGCACTGAGTGTCCCGGTAAACTTTGTCCAACAAGGCAAGTGATTTTCATGTCAAGGGCGAGCCGTTTTGACCCACGATTGTCCCTTCATTGACATCACCACAGCCAGGAGTGTAGCGTCATGAAAATGTCCCCCGTTGTTCGGTTCGAATTGTCCAAACTCGCCGCATCTGTCGGCGTGATCGGATTGTTCGCCATAGCCGGTGTGGCTCAGGCCCAGGACGACGCGCCCAAACCAGCTGAGCAGGCGGTATCGCCGGACCCCGCGGCTACCATTATCGCACCCTCTGCTGCGCCCGCTCTGACGGTCGCGGGTACTGCAGCGTCCATTGACGGTGTTGGGGTTGTCACGGAGTTGGAGCGAGGCGCCGGCGTGATCCGCCAACGTTTGGAAGAAGCGCGCCGTCAGCATGATGTCGTTAAGACGCTCTGTTTGGACGACAAGCTTTCGCAGATGGACACCACGGTGCGGGCCGCCACCGAGCATGCGTCGAACCAAAAATTGGCATTCTCGACCAAGGATGCCGAGCTTGCGTCGCATGAGGGTGTGATCCTCAAAGTCTTCCGCCAGCGCGGTGAGCAGCTCAACGCTGAGGCAAACACATGCATCGGCGAAGAAGCTGCGTTTGTGGGTGACACAAAAGTTGCCACGAACGTCGACCCGGGTGAGGCCGTACAGGAAAACGCTGGATACCCGGCCTACGGAACGGCAGCTCCAGGGGTTCCCAATACTCCGGGTTCTCTTATCGGTTCTCCTATTTCTGGCGTCGATGTGACTCCGCCCCCCGAACCGATAAGCCCGTCTCTGTAAATCCAGAGAGATACTGGGCTCATTTCATATGATCACAAAGGCAATGGATGGCCCCGTTTAACTTTTTGCGTAATTTAGCCGTTTTTTCTGCGGTTGTGACTTTGTTGCCTAGCGTAGCGAATGCTCAGGAATGGCTGAAAAACCGACGCTTTTCTGAGGGTGAAGGCATACGTGCTGGCCAGTTCGAATTGCATCCCGGGGTGGGGGCTGAGCTGGGATATGACTCCAACTGGTTTAGCCGCACGAGCGGGACTGGAGCCCTCAATGGGGCCCCGACATCACCCGTGATTGGCGCGACAGTCCTTAGACTCACGCCGTCGATAACACTTTCCACGCTGTCGGGTCCCAGAGCCGCGGATGCCCCGCCCGAGCAGCCTGCATACCGGATGCAGGCGACGCTGGCCGCCACCTACCGAGAGCTCTTCGGGGACGACCCGCTTTCGAAGCAGCGGAACCTAAGCGGCATAGCCGATGTACGTTTGGAAATTTCACCCAATCGGCCGTTTGGGCTCAATGTTGCTGCGGGCTACACGCGTTTTATCCGCGCCACCGCATTTGGTGACCCAGACAACTCCTTCAATCTCAGTCAGCCGTTTGGCAACGTGGAAGGCATTTATCAGCCGGGTGGGGGTACGTTCGACTTTCGCTTGGGCTACACACTTACGGCCGTGCTTTTTGAGGATCCAGTTGCGGTAGGCTATACCAATCTGCGGCACGATTTTTCGGTGCGCTCACGCTGGAGGTTTCGCCCACGTACCTCCCTGTTTCAAGAAACAGTGTTGGGCTTCGTGAATTACACGGATTCTTCTCGGGCGCTGACGCGTGTATCCAATTCGGTTCCGCTTCGCTCGCGAATTGGAATCAATGGTTTGCTGTCCGACAGGCTCGCAGGTCTGGCGGCGGTGGGTTACGGCGCGAGCTTCATTGAAAACCCGGTGGCGACAACGCAACAGTACGACTCTATTACCGGTCAGGCAGAGCTGCGTTGGTACTTTGGGCGTGCGGACAGTGAGTCTTTCGAGAGCGCAGAGCGCGGCAACAGCGATTCGGTCGTAGCGTTAGGCTATCTTCGCGATTTTCAGGTGAGCTATCTGGGTGACCAAGTGGGCATCGACAAGGGCTACATGTCCGTGAGCTACTTTTGGGGTAATCGTGTGCTTACATCCTTGACCGGGTCGCTCAGCTACCTGAATTATCCCACGGTAGCGTTTACCGCGGCGGGGTCGCAGCCTACACCAGCCTTCGTTGCAGTGCGTCCGGAGGTGATCGCCTTCGCCGAATACCGAGTCTCCAATGGCGTCGGATTCACCGCCAACCTCAGCTACCTGCAGAACAGCACGCAAGCGCAATTGCGCTATGCATTCGGCACTTACGACCTAAACTGGTCGCGCTGGCAGGCCTTTGGCGGCGCGCGCGTGTTCTGGTGAGCATGCCGATGTGGGTGCGTAGCTTCGTATTGGTTTTCCTGCTGTGTTGTGGAGGCGCCCACTCGGAGCCTTTGGCCTCGTTGCCACCGCCAACCACCAGCTCGGCTTTGGGCCCGGGGGATGTTCTTCTCATCGACGTAGTAGGCGAGAAGGAATTGCCTCACGAATTTCAGGTGCGCTCCGACGGTATTTTGGAGTTCCCTTACCTGCACCCTTTTGTGGTGACCGGCTTGGAGCCACAGGAGCTCGCGGCGCAGATCCGAACAGCCCTTATTGAGCAGAAAATTCTCCGCAGTCCGCAAGTGTCGCTGACGATCAAAACCTACAACGCGAAGAAGGTTTACATCGTTGGCAGCGTCGTCCGACCAGGGCCGCTTTCATGGACGCAGAACCTACAGTTGGTAGATGCCATCGCTCAAGCTGGCTGGTTTACTGCGCTCGCCGACAGTACCCACGTGCGCCTCACGCGTCTGTTGCCAAGCGGCAAGCGAATCACCGTGATGGTAAGCGTAGACTCCATTACCGATGGTCCGGGCGCCAATGTTGCGCTTCAGGCAGGCGATATCATCAAGGTGGAGCAGCGCGTTTTTTGAACTGACGTTGAGCGTCTGAATCGTGCAAGAGGTCACGCATGCCAGACCAGGAAAAAAAACGTCTGCTGTTTCTGTATACCGGCGGTACCATCGCGATGGACGTGGGGCTGGGTGGGGACGCGAGCCTCGCTAGTTTGGGTGCGGTCGCCAAGGATTTGGCACGCGAAGTTCCTGCGGTCGCGCGCGTAGCCAACGTGGATTCGCGTGTACTCATGAATGCCGATTCAGCGGACCTGGTGCCTGCGGACTGGTGTCATGTGGCGGCCGAGATTCATGGCGCCATTGCGAGCAACCGCTACGAGGGCATCGTGGTCGTGCATGGCACCGATACGATGGCGTACGGCGCGAGTTTGGTGGCATTTTTGCTTGGTCCCGTCCCAATTCCGGTGGTGTTCACCGGCGCGCAGCGCCCCCTTTCCGATGTGCGCAGCGACGCCGCGCGTAACCTGGCTGACGCGGCGTACATCGCCACGCGTCCGCTACCAGAGGTGATGATCGTTTTCGGAAGCCGTGCATTGCGGGCGGTGCGTGCCACGAAGGTGGACGCATGGGGGTTCGGGGCCTTCGAGACACCGATGTGCGCGCCCCTTGTCGAGTTGGGCTTGGGAGACGCCGTGGCGCCCCATGTGCGTAGCCCCGGCTCGCTCGGCGCGTGGGACGCTCGGCTTGTTCGCGAGGTTTGGTTGGTGCGCGTGCACCCTGGGCTGGACCCCGGGTTGATTCGAGCGGGGCTAGATGCCGGGGTTCGCGGACTTGTGTTGGCGACCTACGGCACCGGGACGTTACCGACGCGTGATCGCGGGTGGTTGGAGCTAATCGAGGAGGCGGGCGGCCGAGGTCTTTGCACGCTCGTTGTGTCGCAGTGCGAGCGCAGCTACGTGGAGTTAGGCCGCTACGGCGGCGGCGCGGCGGCTCTCGCTGCGGGCGCGGTTTCGGGCGGTGACATGACAGAGGAAGCGGCCCTCGCGAAGATGATGGTGGGCTTGGCTCGTGAGCCCAACCTCGAGTTTCTACGTGCTTTTTTGCAGCGCAGCGTGCTGGGCGAGCGCAGTGAACATAGCTTGAGGTACACCTGATTGGTTTGCAGTATGCCCGCGGGCACGTACACTCACGTCTGATGACGACGCGAACACTGGGGGCCCTATTTTTGATATGCGGCGCGGCGATGGTTTCGTCCGCGTGCGCGTCGTCGGAGCCAGAGCTCGACCCGCTCGAGGATGCTCCCGACATGTTGGTCGCGGGCAAAACAGCGACGGTGGCGGCCGCTGTCACCGTGGCTCAGCTCGACAAGCTTCTGCTCGATGGGCCCGCTTGGCTTCGCATGAAGCATCCGAGCAATCAGCCGGTGTTCAGGTCAGTCAGCGTTGTTGCTACTGCCACCGGCGCCTCTGTCACGGCATCCGCATTCGACTACGAGACGGTGGGAAAAGTCATTCCGCTGAACTTTGAGGTGCGCAGGGACGCCGCTGCGGGCAAGCGTACGTTGCAACTCAAATCCGCCTTGTATTACGGCGCGATTCCGGTGATTCGGGAGAACAAGTTGACGATTGGGATCACGCTTGGCGCCAGTACGCTGACGATGTCGGTAGATGCGACACCGACCTGGATCGCGCGCAGTCTTGGCGGTGCGAAAGTGACCGAGGTCGCCGAAGATGTGCGTGATTTGTTTGGCGCTTGGATTCGCGCCGAAGGCCCCAAACAACCGAAGTGAATCGCCGCGCTACAGCGGCGTGATCACGGTGCTGTTGGGCGCTCGCCTGTACAAATCGGAGCGCAAATAGGCGCGAACAGCGTGCTGCGCCAAGATCTTGAAAATGGCTCCTAGTGGCACCGCAAAGAGCACGCCCAAAAAGCCGAACAACGCGCCCGCGGCCATGATGGCGAGCAGCACCTCGAGTGCGCCTAGGCCCACTGAGCTGCCCACCACGCGTGGAGTCACCACCAAAGCATCGAGCAACTGCACCCCAAGCATCACCATCAGGATGTGCACGAGCAACGTCGCGCTTGACCATTGCAAAAGCCCCACAAGCAGCGCCAAGCAGCAGCCAATGCCAAAGCCCACATAGGGCACGAAGGCGAGCAGCCCGGTGAGCACACCAATGGGGATGGCCAACGGCAGTCCGATGAACTTGAGTCCGGCCGAGTAAAGAACAGATAGAACAAGGCCTGCGGTAGCCTGACCGCGAATCCAGCCGCCCAGCGTTGCGTGAATCTCGGCGGAGACTTGCATGACGTTTTGCTCCCAGCGACGTGGGATAAGTGCGTGGATTCGGCGCCCAATGCGATCGAAATCTATCAGCAAATAAACAGTGAAAAGCGGGACGATTGCGAGGCCAACAAGCACACGAACGTAGCCCAATGTCGTCCACGCGGCGCCCACCGCGGCCCATGCCACAGAGGGGAGCTCGCTTGCATAGTTCTTGCTTAGTTCCGCCGGCGTTTTTGCGACCTTCACGTGCGCCGTGTCCCAAAGCCACTTGGTCACTTCGATTTGTGCCGCCGCCAACCGATCGGGCAGCCCTTCGGCCAAAGCCGCGATCTCTTCGGCCAGAGCGGGAACTCCGTAGCGAAGCAGGACCACAAATGCGGCGCCTGTGAGACCCAATAGTCCGAGCGCACTCGCGGCACGCGGGATACGTGCACGCTCCAAACGATCGACCAATGGGTCCAACAAATAGGAGACGATGAATGCGATGCCTAAAGGAGCCAGCACGCTGGAGAGCGCATGCACAACGAACAAAAAAATCACCAAGCCCAGCGCCACAACAATGGTGCCGTAGTGAATGCGGGCGCGGGTGGGTGTCAACATTCTTAGCCCAACAAGTTCAGCACAGCAGGGGCGCAATGCCCACACTCAAAACGCCTCATTCGCGCTATGCCGCCGCGCATGAGCCTGCCTACCCGTGAGCCCCCAACCCAGCCGATCGCGCTGCCGCGCTTCGAACACGACACGCCGCGGCCTGTGCAGAGTGCACCTTTGCAGTCGGGCAGTACCTTGGATCGTTTGGTCGGCCTCATGAGGCGCTTGCTCGGGCCCGCTGGCTGCCCATGGGACCAGAAGCAGACGCACGCGAGCTTGCGCAAATATGTGCTCGAGGAGGCGTGCGAGGTCATCGACGCCATTGACGGTGGCAACATGGGCGAGCTGCGCGATGAGCTTGGAGATTTGCTTCTGCAAGTCGTGTTCCACGCCGAGCTCGCGCGCGCCTCCGGCGACTTTGCCATCGACGATGTGGTGGAGGCGGTGGTGAGCAAACTCGTGCGTCGGCATCCGCATGTGTTCGGCGACGCGGTCGCAGAGACACCGGAGGCCGTGCTGCAAAACTGGGAGAGCATCAAAGCGCGGGAGCACGGCAACCGCGGCGTGCTTGGCGGTGTGCCGCGCGCGCTGCCGGCACTGGTGCGGGCGCAGCGCGTGGGGGAGAAGGTGCACAGCGTGGGGTTTGATTGGCCGGACGCCCAAGCTTCGTACGTGAAGGTTGGCGAGGAGCTGGGCGAGCTTGCAGAAGCTGTAGAGTGCAAGGATATCAGCGCGCAAGAGGAGGAACTCGGCGATGTGCTCTTCGCGCTGGTCAACTACGCCCGCCACTTGGGCCTCGATGCCGAAAGTGCGCTGCGCAAAACCACCGACAAGTTCACACGCCGGTTTGACCACGTGGAGAAGCGTGTGCGTGAGGTGCACGGTGGTTTTGGTGAGGGCGCTCTCGCGCTGGAGACCTTGGACGCGTATTGGGATGAGGCCAAAGTGGCCGAGCGTGCTACGAAGCGCGCATGAGCGAGGACCTTCACCCCATTGCGCGCTTGCCCGAAGACTGGGCCAAAGAAATGCCCAAACTGGGTGGCCGTGCGTTCAACGCAGCCCAGGTATTTCGCTGGGTTCATGCGCGTGGCGTGACGGACCCAAGTGCCATGAGCGACTTGTCGCTGACCATGCGCATCAAGCTTGCCGAGTCCGGCATGGGCCCCGTGGCCGAGGTCGCCTCGGTGCGTCAAGCGAGCGATGGCACACGCAAGGCCCTCATCAAGCTGGCGGGCGACTTCAATGTGGAGACGGTGCTGATCCCCGGCGTGGGCGGCCCTCGCAGCGCTGAGACCGAGATGGATGCGGACGCAGCGGCCGCCGACGATGACGGCGAAGAGGACGAAGCGTACGACGGACCGAGTGCGACCCCGCGCACGCGCATCAGCCAGTGCATCAGCACGCAGGTGGGCTGCGCCATGGGCTGCGTGTTTTGCGCCAGCGGCGTCGCGGGGCTCAAGCGCCACATGACCGCGTCCGAGATCGTGTCGCAGGTGCTGCTAGGTCGCGGCTTGCTCGACGACACAGAGCGCTTGCGCAACGTGGTGTACATGGGCATGGGCGAGCCCCTGCACAACTATGATGCCGTGAAGCGCTCGCTGCAATTGCTGACGCATCGGGACGGAATCGCACTGCCCCCGCGTCGCATCACGGTGTCGACCAGCGGCCTGGTGCCCGAGATTCGGCGCTTGGGCGAGGACTTTAAGGGCCAAATCGGCCTGGCTGTCTCGCTGCACGCCAGTGACGACGAGACCCGCTCGCGCATGATGCCGATCAACAAGAAGTACCCCATTGCGGAACTGCTCAAGGCGATGCGCGACTACCCGCTGCCGCCGCGCCGCCGCATCACCATCGAGTACACGCTCATCCACGAGCGCAATGACAACACGATGGAAGCAAAAAAGCTGGCCTACGTGCTCAAGGGACTCAAGGTAAAAATCAACCTGATCCCCATGAACTCCATCGCGGCGAGCACCATGGGCCCCTCCGATGACCGCCGTGTTCAGCAGTTTAAAGACGTGCTCTTGAACGCCGGCTACGACGCCTTTGTGCGCCGCCGCCGCGGCGACGATGTGGACGCTGCCTGCGGGCAGCTTGCGCTGCTAGGCGCCAAGCCGAAAGTACGTGTCAATCGCGACTGAGCTGGCTTAAACACTTGGGTGACGATGATCCCTTACATCCATCTCCCCGACGCGAACCTAGGCCAATGGTTGCATCTTCCAGGTAAGTTCGCCGAGTTGAGCATTCACCCCTTCGGTGTCATGGTGGCTTTGGGAGTAACGATAGGGGTTTCACTTGCGACCAAGCGTACGCGCGAACGCGGCTTGGACGTCGCGGAGCTCAACTCTTTTCTGGGATGGATTTTGGCCATTGGGTTCCTCGGCGGTCATATGCTTGATGAGATTTTCTATCACCCCAGCGAGGTGGTCGCGCGGCCCTGGTCGTTGCTCTTTTTGTGGGAGGGGCTTAGCTCCTTCGGTGGCTTCACGGGGGCGCTTATCGGCGCCATGTTTTGGAAGTTCCTCAAGAGCGCGCCCCCGCTTGTGCTGGGGCCCTTTTCGATTCCCCGCTGGACACGGCGTGAGCACGCTGCCAGCATTTTGCCGTGGGCCGATCTGATCCTTTCGATCTTCCCCGTCGCGTGGATCTTTGGTCGCGGCGGCTGCAGCGTGGTGCACGATCACAAGGGCGGCATCGCGCCTGCGGGCGCTTGGTACGCCGTGAGCTACCCGATGAATGAAGGCGGATTCACGCGGCATGGTTGGCTGATGGATGGCGAGACGGTGAAGCGCATCGGCCCTGAGGGCTTTGAGGCCGCGCTTGTGCATGGATTGGAGCCGCGCTTCGACTTGGGCCTTTTGGAGTGGGGCTTCACTGTCGCGCTCGCGCTGGTCTTTGCGCTCACGTGGCACAAGAAGTTGCCTGCTGGATTCTACATCGTCGCGACGTCGCTTACCTACGCGCCCGCTCGCTTTGTCATGGACTACTTTCGGCTTGAGGAGGGTCAGGGCAACACCGGGGACATGAGGTACGGCAAGTTCACGCCGGCGCAGTGGGAGTGCTTTGCACTGTTCGCGCTGGGGCTTGTGGTGTGGTGGATATGCGCCCGTATGGCTAAACGCGGAGTAGACCCTTACGAAGAGTTCGTGGCGCCGCCTGACTCCTTGCAACAACCCCCGTCGCGTTCCATTCCGCCTACCGTAGAGAGCCGCTGAAAGAAGACACCGGACCATGTCGACCCATGCACTCCAACAGCTTCTGAACCGTCGAATTGCCATCATCGATGGCGCAATGGGCACGACCATTCGCACCTACGGCATGACCGAGGCGCACATCCGCGGCGAGCGCTTCGCGGGCGCCGACAAAGACTTGCTCAACAACGGCGACTTGTTCTCAATCACGCAGCCCGACATGATCTGCGACATCCATCGCAGGTTCTTGGAGGCCGGCGCGGACATCATCGAGACCAACACCTTTGGAGCCACGAGCATCTCGCAAAGTGAGTTCTTTGTGGAGGATCCGCGCGAGCACGGAGGCCGCAAGGACCCAGCATTTTATCAAGGCATTCTTGAGTCCAAGTTCTTGAACGACTTGGCGTACGAGATCAACTTTGAGTCGGCCAAACAGTGCCGTGCGATGGCCGACAAGGTCGCCAACCAAGACGGCAAACAGCGCTTCGTGGCAGGCGCCATCGGCCCACTCACGGTGTCGCTTTCCAATTCGCCTGATGCGGACGACGCGGGGTTCCGAGTCGTGACCTTCGACCAAGTGAAAGACGCGTATGCATTGCAAGTGCGCGCGCTTATCGCGGGCGGTAGCGATGTCTTGCTCGTGGAGACCATCTTTGATTCGCTCAATGCCAAGGCCGCGCTGGTGGCCATCGAGGAAGTGTACGCCGCGGACGGCAAGCGCCTGCCCGTGATGATCTCGGCCGCTGTGGGCCGAGGCGGAGAGACCATGATCTCGGCACAAACGGGCGAGGCTTTGTGGAACGCGGTGAAGCACGTGAACCCCATCTCGATTGGGCTCAACTGCTCGCTGGGGCCAGACTTGATGTATCCGTTTTTGGCAGAGCTTGCGGCAAAGTCCAATGCAGCCATCTCCTGTTACCCCAATGCCGGGTTGCCCAACCCGCTGGCGCCAACGGGCTTCGACTTGGAGCCGCCCGACATGGGCCGCTACTTGGGCGAGTTCGCCGCGGCGGGCCTCATCAACATTGCAGGCGGCTGCTGCGGCAACACGCCCGAGCACATTGCGGCCATTGCCAAGGCGCTAGACGGGAGGCACCCGCGTGAGCTTGCGGTGCGCGCAGGCAACCCCGTTTCAGTTTCGGTACCCGAAAGCGTACCTGCTGCACCTATGCACACCGAGAAGCCATTGCGGCTTTCCGGATCACAGCCATTCACTCAGCAGCTCGGCGTCTACATGATGGTGGGAGAGCGCACCAATGTGGCGGGCTCCCCCAAGTTCGCGAAGCTTATCAAAGAGGGCAACTTCGACGAAGCAGTGAGCATCGCGCGACAGCAGGTAGAGAACGGCGCCAACGTCATCGACATCTGCATGGACGAGGGCATGATCGACGGCGTGGCCGCGATGACGCGCTTCTTGGCCTTGCTCGGGAGTGAGCCCGAGGTGGCCAAGGTGCCGTTCATGGTGGACTCCTCCAAGTGGGAGGTCATCGAGGCCGGGATAAAGCAACTGCAGGGCAAAGGCATCGTGAATTCCATCTCGCTCAAAGAGGGCGAGGATGTGTTTCGCGAGCGTGCGCGCATCATCCAGCAATACGGCGCGGCTGTGGTCGTCATGGCCTTCGACGAGCAGGGACAAGCTGCAACCTACGAGGACAAGATTCGTATTTGCGAGCGGGCCTACCGCATCCTTGTGGACGACGTGGGCATGGCGGGCGAAGACATCATCTTCGACCCGAATATTCTCACGGTGGCGACCGGCATCGAGGAGCACAACAACTACGGCGTGGATTTTATCAATGCTTGCGCGTGGATCAAAGCCAACCTGCCGCACGCCAAGGTGAGCGGTGGGGTCTCCAATATCTCGTTTAGCTTCCGCGGAAACAACACCGTACGAGAAGCCATGCACTCTGCATTCTTGTATCATGCAATCAAAGCCGGCATGGACATGGGCATTGTCAACGCGGGCATGCTGGAGCTCTACGACGAGATTAAGCCCGAGTTGCGCGAGCTTGTGGAGGACGTGCTGCTCAACCGCCGGCCCGACGCTACAGAGCGTTTGGTGGACTACGGTGAGATGCTTAAAGCCGCGAGTGCAGGCGCGCTCCCGGGCGAGAAGAAGAAGGACGACGCCTGGCGCAGCGGCACCGTCGAGGAGCGCTTGAGCCACGCGCTCGTGAAGGGCATCGATACCTTTATCGACATCGACACGGAGGAAGCGCGCGCCAAGCTCGGGCGACCTTTGCTTGTGATCGAGGGGCCGCTGATGGACGGCATGGGGGTCGTGGGCGATTTGTTTGGCGCCGGCAAAATGTTTTTGCCGCAGGTGGTGAAATCCGCGCGCGTGATGAAGAAGGCTGTGGCCTACCTCACGCCGTTTATGGAGGCCGAGAAGGCCGCGATGGCCGCGCGCGGCGAGGTGGTCAAAGCGCAAGGCAAGATCCTCCTCGCCACCGTGAAGGGCGACGTACACGACATCGGCAAGAACATCGTGGGCGTGGTGCTCGCGTGCAACAACTTCGAAGTCATCGACATGGGCGTGATGGTCTCGTGTGAGAAGATCTTGGAGCGTGCTCGCGCAGAGAGGGTAGACATTATCGGCCTCTCAGGGCTCATTACCCCGAGCCTCGACGAGATGACGCATGTGGCCCGTGAGATGCAACGGCAAGGTTTTTCGCTGCCCTTGCTGCTTGGCGGCGCAACCACCAGCCGCGCGCACACAGCCATCAAAATCGCGCCGTATTACGATCACCCCGTGGTGCACGTGCTCGATGCCAGTCGCGCCGTGCCCGTGACCACAAGCTTGCTCAGCGACGACGGCCGCGCCGCCTTCGTGGCCGAGCAGGACGCCGAGTATGAGCGCTTGCGCCAAATGCACGGCGGCAAGAAGACGCAGCTCGTTTCGCTCGAAGCGGCCCGTGCCAACTTGACGCTCGTGGAGTTCCCGGCTGCAAGTGTATCGCAACCTGCGTTCACAGGCGTGCGCGTGATGCGCGACGTGAGCTTAGAGACGCTTGCAGAATACATTGATTGGACGCCGCTCTTTCATACGTGGGGCCTCAAGGGCGTGTACCCGCGCATTTTGGAGCACGATGTTTACGGCGTAGAGGCAGTAAAAATACTTGCGGATGCGCGCGTCATGCTCGGCGAGATCATCGCGGGCAAGAAGCTGCAAGCCCACGGTGTGTACGGCATCTTCCCGGCCAACCGCGTTGGCGACGACGTTGCGCTCTACACCGATGGGTCGCGCCAAACGCCCTTGACCACGTTCTGCTTCTTGCGCCAGCAGAGCGTCAAGAAGGACCCCGGCCCGCATCGCGCGCTCAGCGAC
>JAYWGI010000411.1:0-1718 GCA_043779025.1 Myxococcales bacterium | reverse complement strand
GGCGAGGAAATTCAAGTCTTCGGCGATGGGACCATGAGGCGCGATTTCACGCACGTGGATGACATCACCCGAGGCGTGCTGCTCGCGTACGATCGCGCGCCACTTGGCGTACGAGCGTTTAACCTGGGCTCCGGAAACCCCATTTTGCTAAGCGATTTGCTGCCAGCCATCGCGCAAGCCACCGGATGCGAAATACGTGCTAAATACACCGAACGGCCTCTGGGCGATGTCGATGCGACCTACGCCAGCATTGTCCGCGCCCGCGAAGAGCTCGGATGGGCTCCTAGGGTAGAGCTCAGGGACGGGCTTGGCAGCGTGGTTACCTGGCTGCGTGCGGAGTCCGTGTAAGGCACACGCTCTCTATTTTGGCGTATTGATCGCCGCGCTGTCCAACCCCTCTACCCGTGGGCCGATGAGGTCCAACAGCGGTGAGGTCGACCCGTTCGCTTGGACCCGCTGCAGCGGCTTGACAAGTGGCGCGCCGAAGGCTTGAGGCGAAGGCTTCGGCACTGGCTTGGACGGCGGTTCGCGCCTCGGGACGGTACGCCCAACCGAGTCCGTAGAGTGCTCCATGATGGGTTTCGTATGAGCACGAGCAGACGGCTTCAACGAGCTCTGATGAGCCACGCGCGAACGGGCGCGAGCGACTGCGCGCGGCGCCTCAGCAACCTCCACACACTGACGGCTGTCCTTGGGGCATCCAATGCGCACGTGAAAGTGGTCGTCGTGGGGCTGCGCATGGCGGGGTTGCTGGAGGACCTCCTGCGCGCGGCTCAGCACGCGCTCGCTGGCCCCCCCCCGAGCGCCCTCGTCGAGCAGCCGCGCACGCAGGTGGCGCACAACAAAAATGTGGGTCACGTGGGCGTGAGGATCGCTCACCATCGCCTCAACCAAGGCCCAGTTTCTGGCAGTATCGAACGTCGTTCCGTCCCCCGTGATGCCCGTTTTGTAGACACGTGAAAAGCTCATCGCGCCCATATTCTTTCCGCGCGAAGTCTTGCGATAGAAAGCCACATCGGCGTCGCGGCCGCTCTCATGCGATGCGTGGCCGCCCACGTCACCACCCGCTTTGCGGGACAGGCCGCCCACACCCAGTACCGAGTCAGGAAACTTCTTCGCCACGCGCTCCGAGGCTCGCTCCAAGAGCTCCACAAGATCGGGGTGTCCCCACACCACACCTCGCGCTGCGTAACCCGGGAGCAGACGCATCGTATCCGAATTGGTGGGCGAAACCCCGCCCTCCAACCGCCCACGGTTGGGCGAGCCAACGCTGCTGCTTTGAGCCGCAGAAGCGACTCCATTGAGCGCCCAAAGGGCCCCCGCAAGGCATGCGAGCTGACGCATGCTCGTATGACGCCTCAGCTAAGCCAAATGGTCAACTTCAAGGCAGTCGCCCGGCGAGCGACAGCGGGCAACGCGCGTTACTGATATGCGTAGGCGCACGCTCCCCCTTTCAAGGCAGGCTGCCTTCGAGTAGGTTCTCCGCACATGGATAAGACCTTTCCAAACGCCCGCGCGGCCTGCGCCGACATCGCTTCTGGCTCCACCGTTCTGGCTGGCGGCTTCGGCCTTTGCGGCATCCCCGAGAACTGCGTGACGGCGCTGCGTGAGCTGGGCTCTAAGGACCTCACGTTCGTGTCGAACAACTGCGGCGTCGACGACTTTGGCTTGGGTATTTTGCTCGCGAACAAGCAGATCAAAAAGATGATCTCCAGCTA
>JAYWGI010000410.1:0-1724 GCA_043779025.1 Myxococcales bacterium | reverse complement strand
GGCCGAGCTCGGTGCTGGATCAAATGCGCGCCGCTGGGGTGAAGGTAGAGATCGTACCACTCACGCCCACGGTGGAGGGCGCGCGCGAGCGCATTCGCCGAATTGCCGAGCTGATCGGCGTCGACCCGGCGAGCGTACTTGCACGTTTGGAAGCCGATCTGACTGCAGCCAAAACCTTGGTCGAGCGTAGCAAAACACGGCCGCGTGTGCTCGTTCTGTACGCGCGTGGCGGCACCAACATTTTTGCTTTTGGACGGAACACCGCCACCGACGCCATGCTTGCCTTGGCCGGCGCGGACAATGCCATGTCCGACATCGAGGGCACCAAGCCCGTCACGCCCGAGTCCTTGGTGGCGGCGAAGCCCGACGTCATCGTGATGCCCACGCGCGGGCTCGAGATGTTGGGCGGCAACGAGGGCTTGCTCAAAGTGCCGGGCGTGAGGCAAACACCGGCGGGCAAGGCGCAGCGCTTCGTGACGATGGACGATGTACTGCTCTTGGGATTCGGCCCGCGCACGGGCATCGCGGCTTCCGAGCTCGCGCGCAAAGTGCACAGCGACCTGACTGAAGCCGAGCCCACGAAATGATGTCGCCTTCTCAGAGTTCAGAGCGGAGTGCGGCTGTGATCTTTGAGCGCCAAGCGTGGCGACGTCGGTGGATCTTGCCCGTTCTGATGGCGCTGCTCTTGGTGCTCGCGCTCTACACGTCGACCGTTGGCGGCGTTTCCATTGGCGCCTCCGAGATCCTGTCGATGCTCTACAGCGCGCTTTGCGGACACGAGTACGCGGGCGCATCGCCCGAACACGCAGCCGTGTTCTTCGCCATTCGCTTGCCGCGCGTGGTGCTCGCAGTCGTCATCGGCGCAAGCTTGGGCGTGTCGGGCGCCGCGATGCAGGGCGTATTTCGCAACCCACTGGTCGACCCTGGTCTACTCGGGGTGTCGGGGGGCGCCGCGCTGGGCGCAGTGGGCGCCATCGTGCTTGGAGCCAGCGTGTCGCAAGGCATGTCAAGCAGCGTGGTGCCGTACGTGCTTCCCGTGGCGGCGTTTGCAGGCAGCGTGAGCGCGATGTTGCTCGTGCAATGGTTGGGGACCATCGACGGACGGACCTCCATGGCCACGCTGTTGCTTGCGGGCATCGCCGTCAACGCGCTGACGGGCGCGCTCACGGGGCTTCTCACGTACCGGGCGAGCGACGCGCAGCTGCGCACCATCACGTTTTGGAGCTTCGGGAGTTTGGGCGGCGCCACCTGGCCAACGCTCTTTGCGACGGCGCCGTTTTTTACGTTGGCCATTGTGGGGTTGCCTCGGATGGCGCGACCACTCAACGCGCTGCTCCTCGGCGAGGCCGAGGCAGGTCACTTAGGCTACTCCACCGAGCGCACCAAGCGTTGGGTGATTCTGCTGGTGTCGCTCGCCGTCGGAACGGCCGTGTCGGTGGCGGGCATCATCGGATTTGTGGGTCTCGTGGTTCCGCATCTTCTGCGCCTGGTGGCCGGACCCGACCACCGCGTATTGCTGCCCGGGTCGGCCCTTCTGGGCGCCTGCTTGCTTTTGGCGTCCGACGCTTTTGCACGCACTTATGTCGTGCCTGCAGAACTGCCAATTGGCATCGTGACGGCCTGCTTGGGCACGCCGTTCTTGCTCGCCCTGCTCGCGCAAGAGCGCCGGAGAATGGCATGATTGAAGCGAAGGAACTGGCCTACAGCGTCGCTGGGAGGCATCT
>JAYWGI010000409.1:0-16873 GCA_043779025.1 Myxococcales bacterium | reverse complement strand
CGCAAGAGCGCGCCGACGCCGCCCGCGCTCGGGTCGTCGAGCGCTACTCTCTAAGGGCCATGCGTGATGGCTATGCAGCGCTCTACCACGAGCTTGCCCTGAGCGCGCAGATGCAGTCTACATCTTCTTGATACGCGGCGCATTGGCGGGCGTAGGCGAGACCGGCCCGCGCGCGAGGTACCGCACGAGCGCCTCGGTATCGGTGATGCCGAGCACACGATTCTTGCCGCTCTTCCAGGGCGCCATCCCAGCCATGTATTCGTTTACCGTCACCCGGTAATCTCGGTCCTCGGCCACGGCCTGTCCATCGACCGTCATCGCAACGAGTTTGCCAGCCGACCAGCTCACCGTCACATTCCTTGAGACTTGCACTAGACCTTGGCCGTCGAACAGTGCGCCGGCGACGACGCGCATCAAGCCCTTGCCGCTCACGGTCACGGTTACCAACGCATTGCCAAAGGGCTGGGCCGCGTACACATCTCCGTAGCTCACGGCGCCCCCGCGCTCGGCCACAAAGGGCAAGTCGTTCCTGAGTCCGCCGGCATTCACCAGGGCAAATTCCGGGCCCGCAGCGCGCGTCGCATCCCACTGCGCATCGGCCACGAGCGACCCCAACTGGGATTCTCCGTCTGAGTTTTCGTGCTCGTGCACGGTGGCCGTGACATGCCCCACGACACGGTTGAGCACAGGCGCGGCTTTCAGCTGAAAAGGTGCCATGGACGCCGCCACGGCCGTGTCGGCGGGCCCATCCGGCACCACGCGATTCTCGGCCACCACATGGGTAACATCGTGCGTGGCGCGGTCCAGGGTAAGATCGATACGGGTCAGCATTCGCGCAAACGAAAGCGCGCTCGTGACGGGCTTGCCGCTGAGCACACAGTTGTAAGCTGCATGCGTATGTCCACTCACCACAACGTCTACCGCGGGCGAGAGTTGCGCCACGATGCCGCCGATGCGCCCCTTGAGATCATGGCAATCGTTGAGCCCGCCGTGCTGCGTGCCGCCTTCGTGAATGAGCACCACAAAGGCCTCAATGCCTTTCGGCCGTAGCGCCGCGACGATGTCGTTCACCGCAGTGACCTCGTCGCCAAAGCTCATGCCTGCGATACGCTCACCCAACACCAAGGTGCGCGTGTCTTTGGTGGTGAGGCCGACAAAGGCCACCGGCACTCCGTCGACGACTTTGATCGAGTACCCGGGGAATACAGCTCCGGAAGGCCCCGTCACATTGGCGCCCAACACGTCGAACTTTGCTCCGGCGAGCGCCGCTTTCAACGCGTCTGGACCACGGTCGAACTCGTGGTTTCCCACACCCGCCACGTCCAGGCCCAGCGCGTTCATCGCTGCCACGGTGGGCACGTGGTCGAACATGGACGACAGCAGCGGGCTGGCGCCAAACAAATCTCCCGCGCTCACGACAAGTGTATTCTGCACCTGTGCACGTAGCGTGCGCACCTCGCGCGCTAAGTTGGTCACACCACCATGACCATACTGCACGCGCGGTGTCCCTGGGCCCGAAGGCTCAGGCTCAAGGTGCCCGTGCACGTCGTTAAACGCCACCAGACGCAGCGAGACCGAACCCGTCGCGGGAGCCGACGGCGACACACGGGCAACCGGGGCAACGGGCGCCAAGTCGTGGCTACACGACAGCACGCCAGCCAAGATTAGCGCCGCCATCCAGATGCATTTCATGGCCACAGCACTGCCATGCGCGAGGCTATTTGCGCAATGGTGGGTTTCGTCGCGCAGCGCCGGAATGTGCCGGAGCTGAAAGCTAGTCCCTCCGTTTCGTCAACCTGAAGCCTTCATTGCGCTAAGCACGTCAGCGCGAATGGCGAGCATTTTTGCGTTCGCGCGTGCTTCGCTTTCCGCGAGCTCTTGCCCCTCGGGCACCACCTCACGCACGTCCACATAGACCTTGCACTTGGGCTCCGTGCCGCTTGGTCGCACCAGCACCCGGCTCTGATCGGCCAGCCTGAACACGAGCACATCGCTGGGTGGCAGGTGAATGTTGCCAGGGCGGTTGGGGTCCAGCAAGTCGGCGTACAAGGCAACCGCCTGGCCTCCCAGCCTGCTCGGCGGATGCGTGCGCAACGCACGCATGCACGCATCAATGCGAAGGCGCGCATCGTTGCCCGAGAAACTCAGGCTGTGGCTCCCGCCTACGTACAAGCCAAACTCGCGATAGAGCTCCTCGAGCCGGCCAAGCAAGGTCTGCCCGCGGGCATACAGGGTCCGCCATAAATGCGCCATGGCGAGGGCAGCGCCCACGCCGTCTTTGTCTCGGACGCAGGTATTGACCGCGTAGCCCAGGGCCTCCTCGTAGCCAAAAACCAGCTGCACGCCTTCGCTTCGCTCTAGCTCAAGAGCGCGGTTTTCGATCCACTTGAACCCCGTCAGCGTTTCCTCGACGCGCACGCCACGCGCGCGCGCGATGTCCCCCAACATGGGCGACGACACAAAGGAGTTCACGACCAAAGGTCGCTCGGCCTGACTCCATTGCATCATCGCGTCGCCAAGAAGCACTCCGACCTGATTGCCTGTAAGTTGCACGTAGTCACCCTCAACGTTGCGCACGGCCACGGCGAGCCGGTCGGCATCTGGGTCATTGGCCAGCACCAAGCGCGCGCCCGACCTCTTTGCTGTTGCGATGGCCAAGTCCATGGCGCCGGGCTCCTCCGGATTCGGAAATGCAACGGTCGGGAAGTCCGCATCGGGATCCATTTGCTCAACCACCGGCACCACATTGGAGAACCCGGCGCGCGCAAGCAGCGCCATGGTGTGGCGCGCGCCCACGCCGTGCATGGCCGTGTATACAATCGGCGAATCACACGGCGACCCCGCAGCAAAAGGAGACAGGAGATCGTTCAAAAAAGCCTCTCCGTCCTCATCACCAAGTGGTGTGGCACGCAGCAGCACCTGCGCATGGTCCACACAAGGGATATCCTTGGCTGCGCGCCCCATTTGGATGCGGTTAAAAATGTCGGCGTCTATCGGCGACAAGATTTGGGCACCATTAGCCCAATAGACTTTATAGCCATTGTACGCCGCTGGGTTGTGGCTCGCGGTCACCACAACGGCCGCTGCTGCGCGATGCCGCAAGAGCGCGTATGCGGCGAGCGGAGTTGGCCCCTCGCGCTCAAATAATCGTACCGAGAAGCCGGCCGCCAGAAGCACCCCCGCCGTCTCGCGCGCGAACTCCAAGCTATCGTGACGGCCGTCATATCCCACCACCACGCCGCGCGCTCGGGCATCGTCTACGTGATCGAGCAGCGCATTCGCAAGCGCAAATGTCGCACGCCGCACAACGGCCAGGTTCATGCGGTTGGGCCCCGCCCCCACCAGACCTCGGAGCCCCGCAGTACCGAATTCCAGATCGCCGGAAAAGCGATCCTGCAGCTCATTCAGCGGCCCAATGCGCAACAACTCATCGACCGCCGCGCGATCTTGCGCGCTCGGGTCGTCGTTCTGCCAGGCGTGGACGCGCGCGCGAAGCTGCACGGATAGTTCGTTCATGGGTGGTAGAATAGCCCCATCCCGTGACATAACGGAAGATGTGCTGGCCTACGTCCTTCGGCGCTTGGCGTGGTCCTTGCCCACGCTCTTCGGCGTCGTCGTCGGTGTTTATTTTTTGTCGACGCTGCTGCCGCTTCCCGCGGACGCACCTGCGAGCTTGGGCGCCAGTAGTGTGGGCGGCGCAGGCGAGGTGAGGGCGCTTCCGCGCTTCGTCAACTCAGCGCCCGACGACGTTCAGGGCCGCGTGAGGCGCGCGGTAGATGAGATCACCAGCGGCAGCGATGAGGCCGCGGTACGCCTTGCTGACATGGGGTCCGCGGCGTGGCCCACGCTGATGCGGCGCTGGCCCAGCCTGGACGCGCAGACGCAGGAACGCGCAGCCTCCGCGGCGCTGCGTGCAGCGAGTTCGAACGCTGGCGATGCGTCTGACGCAGCGGCCCCTGCCCCGCCCCAAGCAGTAGCAGCAACACGTGGCTCTGAGTCTCCAGCAAGGCAGTTTGAGCTCTTGTGGGGCGACCGTTCCATGGACTTTACGGAGACCTCGCGCGCACGCGCCCTGCAACGACTACTCGGTCATCCAAGTGCCGAGCGCGAGGCGGACTATATTGCGCTCGGTACCTACGGTCTGGAACCGGTATTCGATATGTTGCAGCGTACCGATCGCCGAGATGCGTGGATGGGTCTAACCCGCGTGGCGTCGCGCATTACACAGATCGACGATGCCATTCACGAAACCGATGACGCCTCACAAACCAGCGCATGCCTCGTCCGCTGGCGAAAATGGTGGCTGCTCCACGAGTCGCAATACGCGCGACGCCCCGCCATTGTGCGCCCTTTCGCGCCGCTGACGGAAACCGGTTTCGGCAAGCGTTTGGGCGGAATCTACATCTCGCTCGTGACGGCACGGTCGACCGGAGATCACGCACATCTAGCCCAACTTGCAGACAGCGCAGCGCTCACCCTTGCCCTCGTCATCTCGGCCATTTCGGTGTCCTATATTTTGGCCGCTGCGTATGCGGCGCTGTCTCACGCGCGCCGTGGCAATGGTCAGGTCCTGCCTTTTCCTAGGCGCGCCGGAGCCGTCGCGCTGACGTTGCTGTTCGCGCTACCTGCGGTCGTCAGCGCGCGCGCGCTCAACACGCTTATGCCAGGGGGCCTTGGAGCGCTTATCGGCCCCGTGTTGATTCTTATTGCGGGGTGCCTTCCAAGCATCGCGCGCCAAGAGCACGCGGCGCTGAGCGACGCCATACGTTCAGACTACTTGCGCACTGCACGAGCCAAAGGTGCCTCGGAGCGGCGCGTGCTTGTGCTCCATGCACTACGCGCCACCGTCGGGCCCACCCTGGTGTGGGCAGGCGCAGAGGTTCCGGGGCTTCTCGGGTTAAGTCTGGTCGTCGAGGAGTTGTGGGATATCCATGGGCTCGGCTGGCAAACTCTGCGCGCAGTGGAACAACGAAACGAAACCGCACTGATGGCCAACGCCTTGCTGCTCGGGGCCGTCGCGGTGCTCGCGTCCGTCGTGGCCGACTTGGTCAACGCCCTCGTGGACCCGCGCGCGCGCACAAGCGTCGCGGAACGGGTGGCGCAATGAGCGAGGGACATTCTCCGGGCGCCGCGCAGCTGTTGCCTCAAGCGCTCGCCTCGGCCCACACGTCCGGTCGACTTGTGCGTATGTCCCTTGCCTGGTTTGGACTGATGCTCACGCTGACCCTTGTGTCGCGGATACTCCCCGCCGCCGTGGCAACCGATGAATCAGGACAGGGCACCGCACTTTTTTCGCTCCTGTGCTTTGGCGCCTACGACCTTGTTTTTTGTCTGCTGGGTTCGCTGTTGATCTCGGGTGTTTTGGGCTGCGCGATGGGCGCCATCGCAGGGCTTTTTGATGGATGGGTGGATCGTGCGATGCGCCGACTCTTCGAGGTGTTTGGTGCGCTACCTTCAGTGATTCTGGCCGTAGTGCTCGCCGCTGCATCGCCTCACCGAACCTATCCGCTGGTGCTCGCATTGGGCCTCACGCGTTGGGTCGAAATTGCACGCCTGGTCCGCGTGCAAGTGCGGCAGGCGCGCGCCCAAGACTACGTCACGGCAGCGCGCGCGCTGGGGCTTAGCCGCTGGGCGGTACTGCGTTTGCATATTGCACCGAATGCAGCGGGGCCCGTCGTGGTCGCCCTATCATTTTCGGCATCGGGCCTTGTGGCGCTGCGCATGCTCGTCGGATTCGTCCTCCCCCAAGCTACCTCTCACTGGAACTGGGGCGCCTCATTGCGACTCTGGCAACACGGCGATTCGTTGTTGGCCTTTGCGTTTCCGGCGCTGTTTCTCATCGCAACGCAGCTCAGCCAAAGCACGGTGGCCGAAGGGCTACGCAGAGCGCTGGACAGCAGCGACAAGGCGAGATAGCGACTGCACCCATGCTGCTCGGAACGCCTCGCCCCCAACAAGCCGTACGCTCCGGCATCCCCTACGTCACCGAGGTGGACTTCGAGCCAGAAGTGCTGCGCGCCGAGCTCACGGTATTGCTGCACTTTACATCCGATCGTTCAGCGGTCTGCAGTCAGATGGCCCCCGAACTCGAAGCTCTCTCCGTAGAGCTGCAAGGTAAGGTGGTGGTACGCCGCCTCGATGTGGACAAGAGCCCCATGCTGGCGCAGCAGTTGCGCATCGAGTCGCTCCCCACCTTTATGGTCTTTGTGGCCGGACGCCCAGTGGACGGCGTTGCGGGCATCGCAACCAAGAAGCAACTACGGGCGCTTTTGGAGCCGCACCTCCCGCGCGCTGAGGGAGCCATCAAGCCAGCCGAAGCTGCCCAATTGCTCGCTCAAAAGCAGGTGGTGGCCGTCGACATTCGTGAAGCGTCGGCCTTCAGCCGGGCGCATCTGCCAGGGGCGGTCAACTTCCCCAGCGACACCGTCGAGCAACGCATGGCCGAGCTGTACATGCTGGGCCTGCCTCCCATGCTCTATTGCCGCTCCGGCAATGTCGCGATGGAGATCGTGCAGCGTCTGGCGCTTGAGGGCGCGGAGCTTGTCTTTCTTGAGGGCGGGATGCTCGCTTGGGAGTCAAACAGCCTCCCAGTGGTCAAACCATGAACGTCCCCAAAGACGCCCCCAAAGACGCACAGAGCGCCAGCGACCTTTTTGCCAAGCTAAAAGATCACCTAGACAGCCGTGGCCTGCGGAGTACCGGTCAGCGCCAAGCGATCATCGAAGCCTTCTTGGCCGCCAACCGCCACGTTTCCATCGAGGAGTTGCTCACGCTGGTGCGTGCGCAAGACCCGGGTATAGGCTACGCAACGGTGTACCGTACACTCAAGTTGCTCGCCGAAAGTGGCCTCGCGCACGAGCGTCAATTCGGCGACGGCCTCACGCGCTACGAGCTTGCTGACGATGACGGTCACCACGACCACCTCATCTGTCTCGCCTGCGGCGCTATCCAGGAGTTCGAGAACGAAGCCATCGAGAAGCTTCAAGTAGAGATCGCCAAAAGCCACGGCTATGAGCTGCGCAGCCACAAGTTAGAGCTCTACGGCGTCTGCCCCACCTGCCAGTGATGCCGTCGTGCATCGGGCAGCACCGACCCGGGTTACTCTCTGGCTACGTGGGTTTCTTCTCGTAGAACCTTTTCTCTGAACATTTCGACTTGGGCGATGAGCTCTGGGCTCAACTGGCTTGCGTGCGGACCCGAGTGCACGTAATCCACGGCGCCCTCTCGCACGCCTGCGACCACCATTCCGGCGCGAAACTTGTTTATCACCACATCACGGATCACATCGTGCACGGCGACATCGGCCCGCTTGAGCATGCTGCTCACCACCACACCAGGGGCTTCGTCGTGTTGGTCCACATCAACACCAATGGCGCTGATGTGGCCTTCGCGTGCGGCTTCGAACACGCCGTGCCCCGTGGCGCCCGAGGCATGAAACACGATGTCGACCCCCATCGAGATTTGCGCCAGCGTAAGCGTCTTCCCCTTGGCCGGGTCACGATACGCTTCAGGGCTCGCGCCCGCATAGGCCACTTCCACCTCGCACATCGGGCACGCGTCATGCACCCCTTGCGCGTAGCCCACCTCGAAGCGGCGAATCAACGGCCCGCGCATGCCCCCCACAAACCCCACCTTGTGCGTCTGCGAGCGTAGTCCCGCGAGGGCACCTACCAAGTACGAGCCCTCCTCTTCGCGGAACCCCAAGGCCGCGACGTTGGGCGGAACGCCCTCGGAACTAGGTGCATAGTCCACGCATGCGAAACGGGAATTCGGCATGTCCCGGGCGACACGATCGACGTCCGAGGAGAACACGAAACCGACGGCGATCACAAGGTCGACCCCCGAGCTCGCAAACATGCGTAGGGCGGACTCACGCTCGTCTCCCGACACGGGCTCCACGTAGGCCGTCGCAACCCCATAGTCGGCCGCCGCGCGCTCTAGCCCCGCGTAGGCCGCATCGTTGAAACTCTTGTCCCCACGCCCGCCGACGTCGAAGACCAAGCCCACCCGCACAGGCAGTACCGCGTCGGTCGCAGCTACCCTCCTTGGACGTGCCAAAATAAAGGTGCACAGCGCAGCCATTGTGGACACCCCGGCAAGTACCGCCGCTCGATAGCGCCGCACTACTTGAGGTCCCGCACGCGCACCGATCGGCGAGATGCCCGTAGCTGTTCGAGCTCCAAACCACGAAGCACTTCCACCCGGTACCACACGGCGAACGCCGCGCGCGCCTCGCCATAGTCACGTCCTAAGAACGGATGCTTCTGGGCGTCCCAGCTCGTCCTCAAGTCGGATTCGGAAACACTGCGCACGCGCGTGAAGTGCGATTCTGCATGGCGCAGCGCGCGCGCGCGTTCACGTATACGCAAGAACACCTCTGCCAATGAAATCTCATGTTTTGCAAGCAGAGCGTCGAACTCTACCTCTCCGCCAACGCGGCGCTTTAACTCGCCCATCAAGCCCTCTGCAAGGGCCGCAAACTCGGCCGGATCGGCTTGCTCGCGCGCCTGACGCGCAGACCACAAGTCCTCCAGCATCAATCGCTCCATCGCCGCACTCTCGTGACGCGCGGCGATGGCCCCGGTACCATCCTGCCCAACGGCTTCAACCTCTGCCCAAAATGCGCATTCCTTATGGGTGAGGACGTGCGGTCGCTCGGGGCCGCCAAACTCCGGCGCCCAGTACAACATCCGCGCTGCGTCCACAGGCTGGTGGCCCGCGGACTCAGCACCCATGGCCGTGCGGGCCGCGAGGCACAGCATCGCGGCATGGGCGACGAGGCCAAGCCTGGCCTCAGTCGTCGGCCGGCGACGCATGTTCTGGAAACTGCCCCTCGGAGTCCGGCGAGAGCTCCGCCTCGGATCGCGTACCGATTTCAGATTTCTGGTTGTCGAAGTGAGCAGCAAATGCACGCGCGGCACGGCGTGCACGGAGGAACTCTGAGAAGGCTAAAAGTTGATCTAGCTCGCGCCCCCCAAGCAACTCAAGCACTTGTGCGATCTGCGCACGAAGCAGCTCGGGCGACTTGTGCTTTCGGATGAAGCCCGAGGCAAGCGAACGCACGCTGTCGAACTCGGTGTCCCCGGCCGAAGCCAAAGGGCCAGCTTCGCCCGCCAGCTCCAGGGGCGGGCGCGGAATGGCGTGAAACCCATGCGACTCAAGCCAGCTTTGCATAAGCGCGTGCAGGCGCTCCCTGCGAAAGATGTACCAGCTCTCGCGCTCCAAAGTGGTGGACATCAGTACGTCCTTGAAGCGCCGAAACGCACCCTTGCCGTCGATGGCCGCCTGCAAGCGCGAACGCATGTCGGCTGACTCGACCACCTCGATAAAGCGCTCCAACCACCGGTATTGCTCGCGAGAATGCACCGGCTCGACGCGCAAGTAGTTGGTGTCTGATGCGACACGTTGCCGGAGCGCCGTATCGGCCACGCCGTCCACCAGACGAAGCACCAGCCCCGTACCTAGATGTAGATAACTGTGCACCTCGGCCGCGTTGTTTTCAAACGCGTCTTCAAGGGCCTCGAAATCGACTTCAATGTCGCGGAGTGGGGTTGTAGGTGCATTCATTCTGACGTTTCCCCTGAAAATTCACTTATGAACATGCATTCTAACATCGTGCCACTGCCTCATACCACCGGCGTCGATATTCCTCGCGCAGCATCGTGCCCATAAGCGGTTCAAAACAGGAATCCGTGGTTGCCGCGGCACCCTTCGGCGCTTCCAAGTTCAACCCCATCACCGCGAGCAGAGCCGCGCCACGCGCGGTTGACTCGACGTCCGAGGGGCGCTCCACGCGCAACTGCGTGTAGTCCGCCTGCATCTGCATCAGCAAGTTGTTGGCCGAGGCGCCACCATCCACTCGCAGTCGGCGAAGTGAGGTGCCGCCTTGGGTCATCGCATCGAGCAAGTCGGCCACGCTGTGGGCAATGCCCTCCAGCGTCGCACGCGCGATGTGCGCGCGCGTGGTGCCGCGCGTCAGGCCGCCGATCATGCCGCGCGCCTCGGGTCTCCAGAAGGGTGCCCCCAACCCAGTAAGCGCCGGAACAAACACGACGCCTGCCGCGTCCGGCACCGAACTCGCAAGCGCCTCTACATCCGCCGACGCCTCAATCAAGCCTAGGCCATCGCGCAGCCACTGAACCGCAGCCCCCGCTACAAAGGAACTCCCCTCGAGCGCATAGCAAAGCTTGCCCGCCAGACGCCATGCGATGGTTGTCAGCAACCCCTCCGCGTTGGCAATTGGCCTTTCCCCCGTATTGAGCAGAACGAAAGCGCCCGTCCCGTAGGTGCACTTGGCGTCGCCCGGATTCACGCACCCCTGCCCAAACAGCGCAGCTTGCTGGTCACCTGCGATGCCCGCAATGGGGATTCCGTCCGGCAGAAAGTCCAAGCCTCGAGTGTGTGCAACCACACCCGCCGAGTCGACAATCTGAGGCAATACTTGCGGCGGTATGCGAAGCAACGCGATCATCTCCGGGCACCACTCTCCGCGCAGTGATGCAAGCATGGTGCGTGACGCATTGCTCGCGTCCGTCACGTGGCTCTGACCACCAGACAGGCGCCACACCAAGAACGAATCGACGGTGCCAAACGCGAGCTCCGCCCGCTCCGCGCGGGCGCGAGCATCGGGCACTTTGTCCAGCAACCAGGCAAGCTTCGTGCCCGAGAAATACGGGTCCAACACCAAGCCCGTCGTGCGCCTCACCTCGTCGGCATGGCCCGCTTCTCGAAGCGCATTGCAAACCTCAGCCGTACGCCTGCACTGCCATACGATGGCCCGGTGCACACAAAGCCCAGTGTCCCGCGCCCACAATAAAGTGGTCTCGCGCTGATTGGTAATTCCAATTCCGGCGATCTCACGAGCGCCGATTTCGCTGCGCCTTAGCGCTTGCTGCACAGCCTCACGTACGCTGCGCCAAATGTCCTCAGGCTCGTGCTCCACCCATCCCGGCTCGGGAAAATGCTGCGCAAAGTCTACACTGTGCGCGCCAATGAAAGCGCCCTGCTGCGTGTATATCGCAGCGGTGGTCCCGGTCGTACCTTGGTCAATGGAAAGGATATAGGGCTTCATCGAAACTTCGGCCGCGCCACGAAGGACAGGAGAAAGAGCATGGCAAAGTTGGCACCCGAGAACCACAAAAAGCCACGGTGCCAGAGCTCCGGGGCCGGAGCCCACAACCCAATCACTAAGAAGAACGCCCCCAAAGCCGCATAGATGGCCTGGCGACCGACAGCGTAAACCACACGCCCCAGCTCCTCCGTGCCGCGAACACGCATCTCGAGCTGCCCGCGGGATGCACGCTGCAAAAACTTCTGAATGTCCTCGGGCAGTGCAATCGCACGCATGCCCGTCTCGCGTACGGCGTCGAGCGCAATCGCGCGAAAGTCTGTGTTACCGAGCACAAACTCTTGCAGGTACGGGCGAATCGTCGCCATGGGGTTGAGATCAGCGTCCAATAATGAGGCTGTGCCGTACGTCAGCAGCAGCGTTCGCTCAAGCAGAACCCAGTCTTTTGGGATGTGGAACATTTGCGACAGGTCTTTCAAACCCACGTCCATTTTTCTTAAATCGAGCACATTTTCCAAGCCTTTTTGCGGATCAATTTTCAGATCCTTGAGGCTGAATCCTTCCAAACGCACCTCCTCCTGGAAGCGCTCGTGAAAGTACTCGACTACCCGCGAACTAGCGGCCTCGTCGTGCACACGTGACAAGAAACCCATGCGCCTCAGCGCCCGAATGATCTTCTGCGTGTCGCGCCGTATCACTCCTTCGAGGAACTCGAGAATCCCCTCCTTCATGCGCGGCGAAAGCTCAGCCACGGCGCCGAAGTCCAGCAGGATGATGTTGCCGTCCGCGTCCACCATCACGTTCCCTGGATGAGGGTCCGCGTGGTACACGCCATCCACAAAGATCATTTGACAGAACACGCGAACGAGACGCGACGCGAGCTCCTTGCGGTCTATCCCTAAGGCCTGGTGAGCGGCCAGGTTCCCCAGCTTTTCCCCTTGTAAAAACGTGCTTGTGAGCACCTTTTTGGTCGACAATTCGCGGTACGGCCGAGGGATCCGAACACGGGGGTCGTTCGCAAAGTTCTTTGTGATGCGCTCCACGTTGTCGGCTTCGAGTTCGAAGTCCAACTCCTGGCTCAGCAGCGCCTTGATCTGCTCGTAGTAGTTCTCGAGGCCGTCTATGGGCACGAACCACTGGACGATGCCCATGATGCGACGAATGGTTTTGAGGTCGAGACGTACGATCTCATCGATATCTGCATGTTGCACCTTAATGGCCACACGCGTGCCATCGTGCAACCGCGCTTCGTGCACTTGACCAAGCGATGCACTCGCAAGGGGCTCAGGGTTTACCCACGCGTAGAGCTCAAGCATGGGTTTGCCCAAGTCCTTCTCGATGCGCGCTTGAATCTCTGCGAACGAACGCGGGGGCACCTGGTTCTGCAGTCGCTCAAGCGGCCCGCAGAACTCTTCGGGCAAGGTCGTGGCCATGATGGAGAGCAGTTGCCCCACCTTAATGAACAACCCCTGCAGCTGCCCAATCGCTTGCTCGACCCTTGCCGCATTGCGCGCGTGCACCGCGGCGACGCGCTTCTCGCGGTACTCCTCGCCAAACAAGCGAGCCATCCAGCTAAGCCAGACATAGCTCGCGATCACACGAAACGTTGTGGCGTAGGCCGTCCAAAACCGCCCTTTGAGCAGACCCTTACGGCGGTACGCTACCACCTCCGCAGCGTCGCTCATTCAGCGCCCGTGCCAAATAAAGTAAGCCACGCCGATGAGAAGCACGACGAACCACAGGCCTTGTCCAGGCTCCTCGTCCGAGGCCGCGACATCGTCGTGAGAAGGGCCATCCGCGGTGGCAGACTTAGGCGCCGAGGCCTGTGAAACCACTGCATCGCTCGCAGCGACGACCGTTTCCGCTCCCGCCGATTCGGGCGCCCGAACCGAGGGCGGGGCAATGGCCGAGGCAACGGCCGTCAAGGTCCCCACCGAAGTTGCGACAGCTGGCGCTGAGGCCGCCGACGAAGCCTCGCGCACGGCGTCCTCTAGGGCGGACGAGACTTCCATGTTTACACGCTGCGCTGGGGCCTGAGACACCACATGACGCAGATGCTCGAGGTCCTCCGCCGCCACAGCGGCGGCCGCTGCGCTCGGCATTGACGGCGTGCGGGTGTCCACGGTGCGCTCACGCGCTGGGCTTCCAGCGACCAACCACGTGGCCGTCTTTGGAAGTTCGAGCGTGATTCCGCCAAACGTCAAGGTGCGCGCAGCCTCGGTGCGACGCTCCGCGGTGCCAAATAGCGGCGCGCGCGCACTCGAGCCTTCGCCCGCCTGGCCGAGAAGCAACGCGAGCTCGGCAACATCGGAGCCATATCCTGCAAGCGACGCTTGTGCTCGCGCCGCGTCTTCCTCAAAGCGCTCTACGTTCAGTCCCGAAAGCCCCGTGCCGTCATTGCATAGACGGGGTAAGCGCTCTGCCAAAAGCAAGTCATGCTCGCCAAGCAGTCCGCCGGAGACTACACGCACAAGGCGATCGATCCCCGTCACCAACGCGCCCGAGAGCACATCGTTGCGCGCAAGATCGCCTGAGAGCGCGGATGCGAACTCCACTAAGTCGCATTCGAACATCTGATCTGCGCCCCCGCCGCGGGCATCATACAAAAAGCGACTCGTTAGCCGGTCGGCGCCCACAGTATGAACACGAACATCGGCCGCGCGCAGAAGTTGCACCAGCGCCGGACTCACGGCGAGCCATGCCGCGCCGCTCGCGGCCTCAAAGGCCAACGGCAGGCGCGCTTTGGCTATTTGCTCCTCCGGCAAGGTGAGGGCCAAGCGCGCGCATAGCTCGGAGCCCAGGTCTGTGCGCCGCACCACGCTAAGCTCTTGGTTCCAGCTCCGTAGCCCTTCCGGCGCAAACCACCCTACGGCATGTCCGACAACCAGGACACTGGTCTCGTCGTCCAGCGGCAACGCAAGCAAACGGCCGGGAGCAAGCAACTTTGGCGTAAACGCTTTCATCGCACCAGATGTTACCCGACTCCGCTCATGTCTCTGGCATTTTTTGCCGCTTGCCGGTTCTAGCTCCCGAAGTGCAAGCCAAATTGGCTGAGAATGAGGTACGTACACCCTTGTCATGAGCTCGATTGATGTCACGCCCCTCGCCCCGAACGACCACGCGCCGAACTTTGTGGCCGAACTCGTCGCCAGCGACGTCGCTCAAGGCAAGCATGGCGGACGCGTGCACACGCGCTTCCCTCCCGAGCCCAATGGCTATTTGCATTTGGGCCATGCCAAGTCCATCTGCCTCAATTTTGGCTTGGCGCGGGCCTTTGGCGGCCAGTGCAACCTTCGCTTCGACGACACCAACCCGGAGACTGAAGAGGTCGAGTATGTCCAGTCTATTCAGGACGACGTACGCTGGCTGGGGTTCCAGTGGGACGGCGAGGCCTACTATGCGTCCGACTACTTCGATGCGCTTTACACCTTCGCGATGAACATGGTGCTCTCTGGCAAAGCCTATGTCGACAGCCGAAGCAGTGACGAGATTCGCGACTCCCGCGGAGACTTCCACACGGCCGGCATGAACAGTCCCTACCGCGCCCGCAGCGTCGCGGAGAACGCCGACCTGTTCGCACGCATGCGCGCGGGCGAGTTCCCCGATGGCGCGCATGTCCTGCGTGCCGTAGGCGATATGGCCTCAGCCGACGTAAAAATGCGTGACCCGCTTATGTACCGCATTCGGCATGCCAAGCATCACCGCACGGGCAACAAATGGTGCATCTACCCGATGTACGACTGGGCACATGGCCAGTCCGATTACCTGGAAAAAATCACGCATTCGGTGTGTACATTAGAGTTTGCCAACCACCGTCCGCTCTACCATTGGTTCTTAGATCAGGTGGGCGCCGACGCGGCGGAGCGCCCGCACCAAACGGAATTTGCGCGACTCAATGTGACCTACACCGTGCTTAGCAAACGCAAGCTGCAAGAACTGGTTCAGGGCAAGCATGTGAGCGGCTGGGACGACCCTCGCATGCCCACGCTCTCGGGCATGCGCCGGCGCGGCTACACGGCGCGCGCGCTGCGGAACTTCTGCGATCGCATCGGCGTCTCCACCCGCGACTCCGTGGTGGATGTACAGCTTTTGGAGCACGCACTGCGCGAACACCTGGGCGCCACGGTGCCGCGCGCCATGGCCGTACTGCGCCCACTCAAACTCGTCGTCACCAACTTGGCCGAAGGCGAAGACATCGCACTCACCGCCCCCCTTCGCCCGGACCTCGAGCAAAACGAAAGCAGCGAGGTGCGGCCACTCACGCTCAGCCGAGAGCTCTACATCGAGCAGGATGACTTTATGGAGACCCCTGCAAAGAAGTACTTCCGGCTCGCGCCGGGCACGGAGGTACGATTGCGCTATGCATGCATTGTAAAGTGCACGGAGGTCCTGAAAGATGCCAACGGCCAAGTAACTGAGGTGCATGTCACGTGGGACCCGGACTCGAAAGGCGGGATGCCCGCCGATGGGCGCAAAGTCAAAGGCACCATTCATTGGGTGCGCGCGGCCTCGGCCGTGAGCGCCGAGGTACGGCTCTACGACAGGCTTTTTGCTGCCGAAAACCCCATGGCAGACAAGGACAACTGGCTCGCTACGCTAAACCCCGCGTCGGTCGAAGTCGTGCACGCGGCCAAGCTGGAGCCTTGGGTGGCCGAATCAAGTGCAGAATGCACCTATCAATTCGAGCGCCTTGGCTACTTCTGCGTCGACAAGGACTCCCAACCCACGGCGCCCGTGCTGAACCGCACGATCTCGCTCAAAGACGGCTTCGTCGCGGCATAGCGTATGGCAGGCGGCGAACTACGGACGCCACTGGCGTACGAAGTGCTCCACCGCGATGGCAGGCCAAAGCTTGGCCCACAGCTCGCCGCGCGAGGGGTCGGCATGCAGCAATGGGAACTGAGCGGCGAGCATGCGCGCAGCCTGCATCCCCTCGGCTGCCATCGCCTCACCGCGGCCTAGCTCACGCACATAGTGCCACACGCTGGTCTCGTAGATTCCGGAAACAAGCGCCGGCGTAAAGTCTGCTTTGCTTTGCCGGTGGCAGATCTCGCGCGGCGCCGAGGAACGCATGATGTGCCTTAAGAGCCCTCGCGACACCCCGCCGGGCTCTAACTCTTTATGGCTCATCCCCGCCGCAGTGCGCACGAGTTCGATGTCCACGAAGGGCTCGCGCACGGGCATCCCTGCCGCGACCTCGAAGCAGCCGCGCGAAGCAATGGCGGCTGCACGCCGCACGTGCGTGTAGTACATGGAAATGCGGTCTTTTTCGCCGCACGGAAGATTCCACCACCGCGTAGGCCACCAAGCCGCAAAGGTATCATCGCCCCCGGCGCCCGTGAGCAGTATCTCCGCGCCCCAAGACTTTGCGCGCGCTGCGGCCTCCAGCTCCCATGCGCCCGTGGGCCACAGGTAGGGCTGTGCGTCCATGATAAGTGCACTCTGCACGCGAGAGGCCGAGTCGCTGGGCGCAAACCGATGCGCCTGCGCGCCCGTGTGCGCCTCCAGCGCACTTAGGTAGGGCAAGTCCGAGTCCGCGCCCTCGAAGCAGAGCGAGAAGAGTGCACTCCGCACCTTGTTGCTCATGGCATGAACGGCAGTAAACAAGGCTGTAGAGTCCACGCCTCCCCCGCCCATCACGGCGACTTTGGCTGCCCGACCGAGGGCTTGCCGAAGCACGCTGTCCAGCGCGCGCTCCATGCGTTCGGGCGGGGCTCCCGTCTCGCCCCATCGCTGCGGCTTGAGCGCGGAGAGCCGCACAGGAAACCGGCCGCTCTTGGTTATTGCAAAGCCCGCAGGCACGGA
>JAYWGI010000408.1:0-4714 GCA_043779025.1 Myxococcales bacterium | reverse complement strand
AGGGCACTGAGAACCGCATCGCCGTGGCACGCAATCGCTACATCCAGTCGGTGCAGGACTACAACGTGTCGGTGCGCCGGTTCCCCAACAACCTCACGGCCAAAGCGTTTGGCTACACAACCAAGCCCTCCTTCACTGTAGAGAACGAGAAAGCCATTTCGGCGCCGCCCAAGGTCGACTTTGGCGCGCGCAAGTAGTCTGGCGCTGACGCTTGTGCGGCATGGGCTTGCTGCACTCGCTGCGGCCCTGATGCTCTTTGCGTGTACAGCGCATGCAGATGGGCTGCAGCCGATTCCTGCACTCACGGGCCACGTGGTGGACACGACGGGGACGTTGTCACAAGTCGAAGCCACCGAGTTCGAAACCACACTGGCGAATTTGGAGCGCGAAAAAGGAGCGCAAGTGGTTGTGTTGGTGGTGCCAACGGTGGCGCCCGAACCCATCGAGCAGTTTGGACTACGGGCCGGAGACGCCTGGAAGCTAGGCAGTAAAGGCATCGACGATGGTGCTATTTTGCTCGTGGCGTTACGAGATCGCAGAATGCGCATTGAGGTCGGGCGCGGTCTTGAGGGTGCGCTTACCGACGCCACTTCAAAACGGATCATCGCGGAGACCATCTCCCCGCGCTTCAAGCAGAACGACTTTGCCGGGGGCGTTCGTGCAGGCATCGATAGCATTGCCAATGTCGTACGCGGCGAGCCTTTGCCGGTGAAGCAAGTCGGCAACCCGAGCACGACGCTTGCGGGGCACCCCCAGGGCTGGCTCGCCCGCGTCCTGTTCTTTGCGGCAGCACTGTTCTTTGTAGGGAGCATGTTGCTCAATGCCGTGTTGGGGCGCGTATTCGGCTCCTTTGTGACAGGCGGCCTGATGGCGCTGCTCATCGGCATTGCGTTCTCGTCGTTCTTCGGCGCGGCCATTGCGGGAGCGCTCACGTTCGTGATGGCGCTTTGGCGGGGAACAGGGGGCGGTGGCTTTGGTGGCGGAGGTTTTTGGGGCGGAGGTTTCGGCGGAGGAAGGGGCGCCGGCGGTGGAGGTGGCTACTCGGGTGGAGGAGGTAGTTTCGGCGGCGGCGGTGCTTCTGGCGATTGGTAGGATGTGTCGGAATCTAACGCGTCCAAGTGGATGTCAGATAGAGTCAGGCACATGAGGAGCGCGAACGCAGAATCGGAGTCAAGCCGTGATTCCGTCGAGTTGTTTGCGCTTCGCACAATTCCGCCTGTCTCGTCGGGCACAATCGGCAGCCGGCGGCCCCAGCGGCCACGGTTAGTGCTCACGCGCGGTGCTGGTATCAGTGCGCTTCTTACCCTCATGCTCTCTGGGCTGCGATTCGCACTTAACCCGGCGGACAACGTTTGGCTGGTGCTGGCGGCAACGAGTGTCGGTCTGGGTTTGGTGGCCTGGTCCAGCGATGTGGCGGCCCACAAGCGATACCACCGCTACTCGATGCCACTCGTTGGATGGCTGGGGATCACGGGCATGGCTGTAATGCAGGGTGGTTTACGCTCCGATGGCATGTTTTGGATGACCTTGGTGCCCATCGCGGGCATTTTGTGTGTGGGTCGTCGCGCGGCGATTCCAATCACGGCCTTGGTGTCGATAACGGTGCTGCTTCTGGCATGCAGAGACTATGCCGCGCTTCCCAGCGCTGCGGTTTCGGGAGATCCTGGCAGTCACGGTCCATTGGCGACTCTTTTGCTTGCGGCGTTTGCATGTATCGGAGCTGCGGTTTTTTCGGGAGCGTTAGGCTGGTTTTACGAAGCGGATGGCGAACGCGCAGAGAAACGACTGCTGGCCATCGTGAGCAATTTACCTGTGGGGGTTGCGATCACCAATGCATACGGAATCGTTACCGTAACGAATCGCTCTTTTCGTTCGGTTCTAAACTTGTCGCTCGATGCGCAGCAGGTCATTGGACACAACATTCAGCAACTCACTGGCGCTGGCCGACGCAGTGCGGGCCCACCATTGGACACCGCGCAGACTCAACTGACGTTTGACGACCAGAACAACGTGCACAAGGAAGAGCTGAAGAGGCTTGATGGCCGTACCATCGCCATTGAGCGTGTCATTATCGACGTTGCGGGACTTCCTCAATCCTATCTGTGGTCGGTGCACGATGTCACAGAGCGTGCGGAGCGTGAGGCCGGCTTGCGGCAGAGTATGCGCTCAGATGCCGTGACCGGTTTGGCGACGCGTGCACACTTCGCGGACATGCTCGAACGAGCGTGCAAGCATGGCGTCCCGTTCGCGGTGATGTATCTCGACCTCGACGGATTTAAGGCGGTCAACGACAGCCTGGGTCACCACGCAGGCGACATGGTGCTGACGCAAGTGGGTGCCCGACTACAGAGCGTGGTGCGTGACACGGATCTCGTCGCACGGCTCGGCGGCGACGAATTTGCGTTGATTGTATCGAACGTATCGACGGTGGCCGCGTCGACGTATGTCGCGCAAAAGATTGTCAACAAGGTCAACAGCGAATTTGAAGTAGGTGCGGAAACGGTTCACATCGGCGTAAGCGTGGGAATCGCATTGTACCCGGCACACGCCACGACGGCCCATGCGCTTGTCGCGGCTGCCGACCAAGCGATGTACTCCGTGAAGCGCGCGTCGAAGGCGGGATGGGCCATCGCCGAACCCGCGACCGAGGCACTCATACGAAGCGATTGACGTCCGGTGACAACTCATCGCGCCCGAGCCATGCAGGTACGGCGAGGCCTTTGGACTGCAAAAAAACAGCGTTGTACAACTTGGACTGATACCTGGCTCCGGAGTCACACAAGATGGTCACAATCGTGTGGCCGGGGCCTAGCTCACGTGCAAGACGGATGGCGCCGGCCACGTTCACACCCGAGGAGCCTCCCAAGCAAAGACCTTCGTGCTCAAGCAAGTCGAACACCTGCGCCACACTCTCGGCATCGGCGATCTGGAAGGCGGTGTCGATGGGTGCATCTTGCAAGTTGGCGGTGATGCGCCCTTGCCCGATGCCTTCGGTGATGGAGCTCCCCTCCGAACGCAGCACGCCCTCGGTGTAATAGCTGTAGAGTGCAGCGCCCGGCGGGTCTGCAAGCGCGATGCGCACGTTGGGGTTTCGTGCCTTGAGCGCGCGGCCCACGCCGGCAAGCGTGCCGCCCGTCCCCACGGCGCAGACGAAGCCGTCAACCCGGCCGTCGGTCTGCTCCCAGATCTCAGCGCCGGTCGTGCGCTCATGCACATCGCGGTTGGCCGTATTGTCGAACTGGTTTGACCAATAGGCCGACCCCGGCGCCGCTGCGTTGAGCTCAGCGGCGACACGCTCCGAGACGTGCACGTAGTTGTTTGGGTTCTTGTACGGCACCGCAGGCATGCACATCAACTCTGCGCCCAACATGCGCAGGGCTTGCTTTTTTTCTTCTGATTGCGTCTCCGGGATCACGATCACCGTGCGTAGCCCCAAAGCGTTACCAACCATGGCGAGCCCAATGCCGGTGTTGCCTGCGGTGCCCTCAACCAGGGTGCCTCCCGGCCGGAGCAGCCCACGATTGAGTGCATCTTGCACAATCCCTAGAGCCGCGCGGTCTTTGATCGATCCGCCTGGGTTCATCCATTCTGCCTTGCCGAAGATCTCACAGCCCGTGAGATCGGACGCGCGACGCAGACGAATGAGAGGTGTGCGACCGATGGCGCCAAGGACGCCTCGCTGGGTGGATTGCAAGACCATGCAAAGGCCACACTACACGAACACTCAATCCAAACGCTGCAAGTACCAGCTCTGCACATCCGCCAGACTCTGCGTGAGCGGCGCTTCCGGTAGCGATGCAAGAAGCGCTCGCCCATAACGTGCAGAATGCAAACGTGAATCCAAAATGGCCACCACACCCCAATCAGCCTCCGAGCGTAGCAAGCGCCCAAACCCCTGACGCAGTGCAAGCGCCGCGAGCGGCATGCTGTGCTCACTGAAGGCGCTGCGCCCTTCCCGCTCGCTCGCCTCCCCGCGTGCCTTCAGCAGCGGATCGGTAGGAACCGGAAACGGGATCTTGTCCATAATGACCAAACGCAACGCCTGGCCCGGCACGTCCACCCCTTCCCAAAATCCGCGTGTAGCCACAAGCACACCCGAGCCCGCAGCTCGAAATTTGTCTAACAGATCGGATTTCGCGCCGTCCCCCTGTGCCCACAATGGCCAAGGCCCCGCGCGCCGGATGGCTGCCGCCATGCCGCGCACTTGCGCGGTACTCGTGCAGAGTACAAGCGCTCCGCCTCGAGCTGCTTTTACAAGTTCCACCGCGCGCTCGTAGACTTGCTCCTGAGCACCGTTCACGCGCGGATCGGCCAAGTCGGCAGGCACGTAAAGCAGCGCTTGAGCAGCCACATCGAACGGCGAAGGGACACTGAGCTCGTCCGCCGTGTCTAGTCCTACGCGTGCTTTGACATATGCAAAGACGCTCGGCGGAGCCGCGCTCTCATCGTCGTTGCGATCGGACCGTGGCGGGCGGCTACGTGTGGCCAAGGTTGCACTGGTAAGCACCACGCTGCGCGCCGCGCCGAACAGCGTATCACGAAGCTTGGGCCCCACATCGATGGGGCGCGCCGAGAGCGCCACATCCCGGTCGCTCACCTCCAGCGTGTAAACATCGCCATGCTCCGCACTCTCAATTCCCTGGTGCAAGCCCGTGAGCGCAGCGCGCAGCCGCGAGGCCCGCTCGCGGAGCGAGGCGACGACGGGCGACTCCTT
>JAYWGI010000407.1:0-4728 GCA_043779025.1 Myxococcales bacterium | reverse complement strand
ACGCGCAAGATCGCGAAGGCCACAAGCTTCCAGGCCGCGCGACACATGAGGGACACGGCGACCTGTCCTGGTCCAAGCGCGCATGGTCCGCCTACCTTTCAAGCGACGCGGTAGGGGCCATCGCGGCCGATCCATCTGGCGATGTCGTCATTCCGGGGCGGGCATTTCTTCACTCCGGGATGACTTGGGTCGCCTCGCCGCAGTTCTCGCTGGGGGCCGAGGTTCGGAACGTCTTGGACTTGCGCGCCGTTAGCTATTCGGGAACGCTGGGCGACGTCCGCTTGCCGGTCGGCGACGCCTTCGACTTTCCGCTGCCCGGCCGTACCGTGTTTTTCTGGTTTCGCGCGAAGGGCGACACGGCAGCGAGCGCGATGTAGCGACCAGTGGGATTTTCAGCTTGGGTCTTAGCGATCCCGCACATTGATTCGGAGCTTGCGCACCGCAAGACTGATGCTCTCCCAATCGCCTAACTTCAGCACCCGCGACGACTTGCTGGGCAGCTTCGTTGCACCACTTCCTCCAATCCAAACGGACATGCGCGGAGGCAAAAGTTTGCATAATGCATCTATGTCGCGTGCACTGTCGCGAAGGTCTACAAGCGGAGTGACGGTCAGCCCCACCGCGTCCGCGCGCAGAGCCTCTGACGCTCGAACAATCTGATCAATTGGGGTGTCTACACCCAAAAGCAGCGGTGTGGCCCCGCATGTAATCAGAAACAACGCCACCATTTCGAGTCCCAAAATGTGCGATTCACCTGGCAACGTGGTCAGCAATATCCGCGGCTCGTGAGCCATGTGGTCGTATTCGGACATGAGTAGGTGCAGTTGCGTCTTCAGCAGCTGGCTCATGAGATGTTCGTGGCGAATCTCCAATTCGCCGGCGACCCACAGGTCACCTACGAGCGCAACAAGGGGCTGTGCCAGACCGCGCACAAATTCTCGCGGCCCAAGCTCCATGGCCGCCGTTCGCAAATCGATGCGCAGCCCCGCCAGGTCGTTGCTCTTCAGCTTGGCGACGAGGCTCTCTTTGTTCACGCCCGCAGGCGCCTCATGGTGCTTGGATGCATCCCGTGCAGAATTCAGACGTTCCTCAAGCTCGCGGGCGCTTAAGCCTACAACGTCTTTTGGACGAAATCCTTGGTCCAGGGCCCGCTTGCAAAGCCGCAGGGTTTCTACTTCGCCCATGCTGTACATACGGGTTCGCCCCTCTCGTACGGGCGCCGGAAAGCCATACCGAAGCTCCCACATTCGAAGCGTCTCGGCTGGGACACCGCTGAACTTGGCCGCCATGCGAATAGGAAAGAGTGCATCGTCGCTCACAAGGTGTCTTATACACTATCAGGATGAATCATCACACACTTGAAAGCATTTTTCTTCGTCCTACATTGCGGGTATGTTAAAAGTGATTCTGGTCACAGGAGCAACCGGGTCCATCGGTAAATCATTGGTCGCACAATTAAGGGGGCACGAGGTTCGCGTACTCGCGCGTGACCCTATCGCTGCAGAAAAAGCATTGCCGGGCGTCAGAGCTCACCGGTGGCGTATTGGCGAGCCTGTTCCTGCCGAGGCGGCCCAAGGCGTCGATGTTGTTGTGCATCTCGCGGGTGTACCCATCGCTGACGGGCGGCTCACGGTAGCGCGTCTTGCTGAGGTCAAGTCCTCGAGAGTAGACGGCACACGCGCCGTCGTGGATGCCGTTCAAACGTACGGAATTCCGGCGCTTGTATGCGCATCAGCAGTAGGAATTTACGCCGCCGACGCGACCCGGGAGCTCACAGAGGGTGCGCCTCACGACGACAGTCCCTTGTCGGACATTTGCGAGGCTTGGGAAGCAGAGGCCGTCCGGGCCCAAACTTTCGGCGCGCGCGTCGTGCGTGTGCGCGTCGGCATTGTGCTCGATGCGCACGCGGGAGCACTTGGAAAGGTGTTGCCACTCTTCCGACTGGGGTTGGGCGGGAAGCTCGGTTCTGGTGCCCAGTGGATGCCGTGGATCCACGTAGCCGATGTCGCTGGATTGTTTGCATTCGCGGCGCTGCACAACACACTCCGTGGCGTGCTTAACGCTTCGGCACCCATACCCGTTACAAATGCAGAATACACACAATCGCTCGCCATGGCAGTGGGGCGCCCCGCGTTCTTTACTGTACCCACGTTTGCTTTGCGTCTTGCGTTGGGAGAGCTCGGGAGACTCGCGGTGATGTCTCAACGCATGGTTCCCAGTCATGCACTGCAGGAGGGTTACAAATTTCAGTTCCCTGTGATCTCGGGAGCTCTCAACAACTTGGTAGGACAAGCATAATGTACATACTTGAACGCACACAGTGGTTTCCACGCCCGGTCGATGAGGTCTTCGAGTTTTTCGCGGACGCAACAAACCTGGAGGCGATAACGCCGTCGTTTCTGAAGTTCCGCGTCCTGACGCCCGCCCCCATACTAATGAATGACGGTGTGCTTATTGACTACCGGCTTTCCTTCGCCGGAGTTCCCTTTGGTTGGCAGACGCGCATTGAGGAGTGGCGCCCAACTTCGCACTTTGTCGATACCGCGTTAAAAGGGCCGTACAAGCGTTGGCACCACAGACATGAGTTCGTCGCCGAGAGCGGCGGAACACGTATGCGAGACCGTGTTGAGTATGAGCTCCCACTCGGATTTCTCGGTCACCTCGCCCACGGATTGTTCGTGCGCGCGAGTTTGGGCGCAATCTTCGACCACCGCGCCGCAGTCATGACAGCGAAGTTCGGATCCTAGTGCTGAGCCTGGTTTGGTTTCGTGGGCAAGATTTGCGCACGCGCGATCATGCGCCCTTGCTTCAGGCCGCGCGCTTGGGAGACGTGATCCCGGTCTTCGTGCTCGAGGACCATTTGCTTGCGAATGGCCTTGCCGCTCAGAGCGCGCACGCGGTGCAGTATCTCCTCGAGTCGCTTGCCGCACTGCAAAATAACCTGCGCGCGCTGGGGTCCGACCTGGTGTTTCTTCGCGGCGACGGCACACAGCTCATCGTCGACGCGTGCACGCGGTGGAAGGTCCATGCTGTCTACACGTATGCGGCTTGCGAGCCGCGCGGTCGCGACCGAGATGCCCAGGTGCAGGCCCGCATCGCGGTCCCGCTTCACGCGATGCGTGGGCGCTTCCTTGTTCCACATGACCAGGTCAAGACGCTCTCGGGGGGAGTCTACTCTGTCTTCACGCCTTACAGCCGGGCGCATGCTGTCTTTTGCACACCTGCCGCACCCGTTTCGGCCCCAAAAGCTTTGAATTCGGTCCCGGCGGAGGTACTCGAAGAGAGCGTTGGCGTGCCCTCGCTCGCGAGCTATGGCATCGCTCGCAACGCGCACCTCATGGTCGGCGGCGAGCGTGCGGCGCACGAACGCCTCGCTGATGTCGCCACCCGCGTGTCGCCGACCTACTCCACGTCGCGCAACGCCATGGGCGTCGACGGCAGCTCGCGCCTTTCGGCGCCGCTTCGGTTCGGTGTGCTCTCACCAGCCCAAGTTTGGCATGCCGTTGCCAGCCCCGAGCTACGTCGTCAGCTCGTGTGGCGGGACTTTGCGTACTACACGCTTTACCATCGGCCTGAGGTGCTGCGAATGCCGTTCCGCGCCGACTTCTGGGGCTTCCCCTACGAGCGGCACGAGCTGCGTTGGAAGGCCTGGTGTGAGGGCAGAACAGGCTACCCACTGATCGACGCTGCGGCGCGCGAGCTGCTCGCTACGGGCTTTGTACACAACCGCGCACGTATGAATTCCGCCAGCTTCCTCACCAAGCACCTGATGATCTCCTACCGCGAGGGGGAGCAGCACTATTTGCGCCACCTGGTCGATGGCGATACCGCGCTCAACAACATGGGGTGGCAGTGGGCGGCAGGCACGGGCTGCGACGCCTCGCCTTATTTTCGCGTGTTCAACCCGATGAAGCAAAGCGCAGACTTCGATTCCAACGGAGACTACATTCGCAGGTGGGTCCCTGAGCTGGCCAAGCTCGATGCAAAGCACATTCATGCTCCTTGGGAGGCACCCGCCCTGACGTTGCGTCAAGCCGGAGTGACGCTAGGGGAGAGCTATCCGTACCCGATCGTTGACCACAAGAAAGCACGCGCGAACTTCCTCGCCGTTGCAAAGGAACACTTGGGCGCCGCCCACACCGAGGAGTCATGACGTATGAACGTTGAAATCGAGGTCTTGTACGATGGCGATTGCCCTCTCTGCATGCGCGAAATCCGCATGCTGCAGCGTATGGATAAGCAAGAGCGCATTCTGTTCACCGACATCATGGCGTCAACATTCCGGGCAGAAAGCTACGGCCTCACCTGGAGCCAGGTGATGAGCCATATTCGCGGACGCCTGCCCGACGGCAGCATGATTGAAGGCGTGGAGGTCTTCCGACGCCTCTACACCGCAGTGGGCTTTGGAGGCCTGGTGCGCTTGACACGCCTACCGGGGATCTCGCATCTACTCGACTTCGGCTATCACCACTTTGCTAAGAACCGCCTTAAGCTCACGGGGCGCTGCGGTCCGGATGGCGCGTGCCCGGTGCAGCCCAAATAGAATTCGTGCTGGCTCGCAACCACTTTCTTCCTCCCAAACAAAACAAAAGCCTTGCCTCCATGAAGCGAAGCCAGTACACCGCCGGGAGCTCGAATCTTTCGGCCTGAAACTACGCCCCAAGGCGCAAGTCAGGATGACCGAAGGCTTCGGGCAAAAGTCGTCTCTAGAAACGCCCCGTAACGACT
>JAYWGI010000406.1:0-1734 GCA_043779025.1 Myxococcales bacterium | reverse complement strand
TGGCGGCAACAGTTGACGCGGCCGTCGCGGGTGGATTCTTCTACGCGGTTCCCTCCGCGGGAGCTGGCGAGTACTTCATCATGATGCGCAGCGCCGATCGCGCAGCGGCGTCGCTACGCGTGCAGCTGGCTACGGCAGCGACGCCTTCACCGCCTCCCGCACGGGCCTTCACGAACGACCGGCCACCGCAGTGGGTTTGGGACCGCATTGTCACCAACGCGGCCGCCGGGACCAAGCCGGGGGGCCTGCAGTTTGCCTCGTTTTCGTTCTCGACGTTTCAGCGCCAGTCTTGCACGGCCGCCGGCGGCTGCATCTCGGCTGGCACGCAAGCGATAACGGCTCAAAAACTTGATATCTCGCTCCTGTACTCCACGACTACTGCACGCCTGGAACGCTTCTGTCTGCCGGTTATCACGTTCGCACCCGTGGGGCTGTTACTGAGCGCACAGGCGAGCCTGGACGGTACGCTACGCACGTCGGTGCAGCATACCGGTTTTGGGCGGCAAGCCGTCGAACTTGCAGCTTGCCGAGCACAAGCCACCGCAGTGAACGCGGGTGTCACGTTCGCCAATCCGGACCTCGTGCGCGACTACATCTGGACACCTCAGGGGACGGGCTCCGCCTCGTCCCTTAGCCTCGATACAGCGCTTCGTCCGCCGCCCTCGACATGGACAGGTCTCACGATCGTAAGTGAAACCGTCAAGACCAACTACGTCTTGTCCTACGATGCCTCGGCCGTGCGCGCAAACCTGTCTGCGCGCGTCGAGCGCTCGATCACGGAATGGGATGAGTACTCGGCAGAACAGACTTTGCCGTTCAGTGTCCCCAACACGCCTGCAGCGCGCTTCCCTCGGGTCGCGCCTCCAGCAGGTGGCTTTGCCACCTCGGTGGACCGCCGCCCAGTGGACGATGAGGCCGTCTATGCGTCGTTCAACCGCGGTAGCGACGAGCTTGCGGCGTTTGCTCCGACCTACCTCGCCGCCGGTTCTCGCGGGCAGCGCGCATGCAATCCGCTCACCGGATGCACGGCGTGGAGCGTGATTGCGGGCGCGCCAACGGCAAGCTTGCCCAACATCAAGCTCAAGCGCGCGGGCGTGGACAGCTACGACGTGGTCGCGCCGCCCACGACCGAATGTGCGAGCGTGCACATCGAATCGGGGCGCGGCACATGCGGCAAGTTCGATGTCACCGTCACGCGCGACGGCGTGCTGTTCGATGCGCCCTATGAGCAAACCGAGCCTGTCACGACCTCGCCCAACGTCACCACCGAGACCTACAACAACCCGTCGTTCCTTGTGAGCTTCAACCAGAACTGGTCACACTGATTCACGCGCTCGCACCTGCGAGCAGCCGCGCCGCGTTGTCGTAAAGGACAGCGCGGCGTAGTTCGTTTTTGCCCTCAGTAGCCATGAGCACTTTGGCGAGCGGCATGGCAGCACTGTAGAAGGGCCAATCGCTTCCGAACACCAGGCGAGAGGGGTCGCATTTGGAGAGCACATCGCGCATTTGTGAGAGCGAGATGCAGGACATTTCGAGGTAGGTGTTGGGGTACTTGCAGTGCAGGCGGATGGCCTCGTCGCATTGCAGAGCGCCCGCGTGGCCCAGAATGAATTGCGTCTCAGGGCAAAGCGAGATGGGCTTCTCGTACCACTTGACCTGCGTGAGGTAGCGCCCGAGCACAGGCTCTTTGCCCACGGGCCCGCAGTGCCAAAGGATAGGCACGCGCCGCGCGCC
>JAYWGI010000405.1:0-1737 GCA_043779025.1 Myxococcales bacterium | reverse complement strand
GCGGCGGCAAGGGGATCATTCTCATCGACGCCAGTGATCGCAACGGCCCAGTGGTGAGCGTCAAGCTCGTCAACGAGAAGGACGAGATCATGCTCATGACCGACCAGGGGCAAACCCTGCGCACGCGCGTGGTTGAGGTGCGTGAGACGGGCCGCAACGCACAAGGCGTGCGCGTCATGAACGTGGGCGACAACGAGCGCATCGTTGCAGTCGAGCGCTTGGCCGAAGCGGCGGAGGACGCCGAAGACGAGCAAGGCGAGCTCGGCGATGCGGCCGACGCCGCGGATGGCGAAGCCGTAGCTTTAGTGGTTGTAGAGACTACCGATCCTCCACCCGACCTGAACTGAGCCGGCACATGCCTAAGCTCATGAGCAAAGCGAAGGCGCTGCAGGTCTACCAAGGCCTGCGCGCGGCCCACCCCGACGCTCACTGCGAGCTCGTACACCGGAGTGTGTACGAGCTTTTGTGCGCCACCGTGATGAGTGCACAAAGCACAGATGTTGGCGTCAACAAGGCCACGCCTAGGCTTTTTGCGCGCTTCCCAGATGCGCATGCCATGGCCGTCGCGCGTCAGGAGGAGGTGGAGGAGCTCATCAACACCATCGGCATGTACCGCCAAAAATCGAAGAACCTCATTGCGCTCTCCAAGCTCTTGGTCGAGCGGCACGGCGGCGAGGTACCTCGCACATTGGACGAACTGGTGGAGCTGCCCGGCGTGGGCCGCAAGACGGCCAACGTGGTGCTAGGCGTCACGTGGAACAACCAAGAAGGCATCGTGGTCGACACGCACGTGATGCGCATCGCGCAGCGCTTGGGCTGGAGCAAAAACAGCGACGCCGTGACCGTGGAGCAAGACCTGGTTAAGATCTTTCCGCGCGACGAATGGAACATGGTGGGCCACACGATCGTATTCCACGGCCGCCGCGTCTGCGAGGCCCGCAAACCAAAATGTGCAGACTGCACGGTTGCCGCAGGCTGCCCCAGCGCAGGCAAAGCCGAGCTGGTCGGGCGGAAGTAGGTGGCGCTGCGGCGCGGGTGCCCGAGACAGAGCAACCTCTACCGCGCTCCGCGCACCGCCCTTATGTGCTCTTCGTACGTCCTCGAAAACGTGTGCCTGCCTCCGCCTTTGGCCACGAAGTACATGTCCTCGGTCGCGTCCGGCGCAACGGCGGCGCGCAAGGCCGGTAGGCCCGGGTTGCAAATGGGCCCGGGTGGCAAACCTGCGTGGGTGTAGGTCGAGTAGACGTTGCTTGCGTCATGCAACAATGCCGGCGTGATGATACCCGCGTATCCGGCGCAGGGGGCGGGCGCGGTTCCACCCATCTCACGTGCGCGCAAGCAGGGGTAGGCGGCCGTGGGGTCGGACTGTAGCAATCGGCTCGGGAAATCGGCCGAGGTGAGGCGCCGCAGCAGTACGCCTGCGATGTGGGCGCGCTCGTCGGGCGCTTGCGCTTCTTTCTCGACCACGGAGGCCAAGACCAGCCGCGCGCGCGCGTCCCAACCCGGTGGGGCATTGTCCGGAACAGGCGCTGCCAGGAGCTCTGCCGTGCGCTTGTCGAACTCACGCTTCATGCGACGCGCGATCTCGCGTGCGTCGCTATTTTTGGGCCAAGCGTATGTCGCGGGGAAGAGGTAGCCCTCGAGGCTATCGCCTTGCACGCCCAACTCGCGCAGGAGCGAGGCATCCTCCGTGGTAGCCAAAAAAGCGGCTTTGGAGCACACCTGTGCATCTTGCAG
>JAYWGI010000404.1:0-17093 GCA_043779025.1 Myxococcales bacterium | reverse complement strand
GGCTGCTCCGCGCACCATAGCAACACGTTGAGAACCACCGCGTGAAACAGATACAGACCGTAGCTGCGCACCCCGAGCCAGCTGAGCCAGGTTTTCCGCTGGCCTAGCCATCGCATCCCGCCCAAAAACAGAGCCACACCGGTTGGATAGGCGACGCAGAGCTTGAGCAACTCGATGCGGTCTGCACCTGTCTGTATGCTCATCCACAGGCCGATCAACGGGAGCGTGACGCACATGGAGAACACGTAGATGCGGGCCGCCGGCGACGGCTTCGCTCCGCTGGCGGCCCATGCGCCATAAAAGAACAGTGAGACAAATCCCAGCATATGCGGGCGTACGAGGCCTTGCAAAAACCAGCGGCTCGCCATGACTTCGTACATGCTGCCATGCACAAAAAGGAGGCCGCACAGGACGACAATAGCCACGCGGATGCGTGCTGACTGCAACAACCCGCACACATGGAGGAGTATGCAGAGTGCATAAAAAATCCATTCGACCCGCAAGGTCCAGTACGGCCACAGCGCCGGGCGGGCGCCAAAGGTCTGCGGCAACATGGTGGCGTTAAGCCAGAGCTCACGCGCCGAAAACGGGCGGCCCCAAAGCCAAAATGCGCTCCAGGCGCCGGGCAGTATCGACAGCCAAAACGCGGGGTACAGACGCACCACCCGCTGCGCGAGAAAGCGCCCAGCGCCGCGCAAACCGTCGCGCCGCAAGCTCCTGGGGACCACGTAGCCACTGACCACAAAGAACAGCACGACGCCCATGCGGCCAAAGTCCAAGCCGGAGCTCAAGGTGTAGAGCCAGGTCTCGGCGCCACGCGCCAGCGGGTACCGAACAAAGGCCTCGGTCGTGTGCATGCAAAGCACAAGCAGTGCCGCGATGGCGCGCAGGGCGTCGAGCTCCGGTCGGCGCACGGCCGGGCTGGAGACAGTGTTCACTGCGCTGGCAATTGTGGCCGATCGCGCATCAGCACGCCGTAGACAAAGCCTTGAGAGACAAGCGCGGAGACCTCCGAGGCGGCCAGGTCTGCAACATTCCGAATCTCTACATGGTCTGTGGCCGGGACGCGCACAAGGCATTCTGGCCGGTAGCCCGCAGCTTTCCACTTCGCTTCGGTGAGGCCCCAGTTAAAGTTGAGATCGGGCGTATGCACCCAGGCGCTGATAAAGCGCGGGCGCCTTGAAAGCGTGTACTCTGCATTGTACTTGTTGTGCCCGACCCGAAACTCACTCGACGGCATATGCGCAAGCGTCGTGTCATTGAGACCCAAGATGTCGTCGGCTGGAAGGCGTGAGAAAAACGGGATCTTTCCCGCGGCATCGATCGCCAGTCGTGTGTCCTTGTCCGCTGCACCAAGCGGATTGCAGAGACCTCCAGGTCGCAGCTGTGCGCCTAGCTCAAGGCGGTAGTCGACGCGGCGATGCGCGTCGTTGTAGCGCGCGTCGCTGAGGCGCGGCACGAGAATGGGTGTCAGCGAACACAGGGCGATGCCAAGAGTCATGCGCTGTGAATAAGCGCCGGAGGCAAGAAGTGCCGCGGCGGCGATAAGAGACAGTGGGTAGACGACGAGCAGAAAGCGCTCCTCGTAGACGTCGGCCCCGATGAACACAAAGTACAGGGCCAGCACCGCGGCAAGCACCGACTCCAATGGGACGCGCCGTAGGGGCGAACTCGCCGCGTCGGTCACGCGAACTGAGCGACAGGCCCATAGGGCAATCAACAAGAATCCAAAAAACAGAAGCTTGGAGTAGGCGTACTCGGCAAAGTCGCGAAGGCCGTGAAACACGCGCGACCCAAAGGGGCCGGAGACCTTGGCGTAGACGGTGTTGGGAAACAGATAGCCGTAGTAGTGAAGGCGGCCTGCAGCGTGCGCGCTCCAGGTGAGCGCCGAGCTTAGAAACACCCACGTGGCAGCCTTGCGGTGTTGAACTACGGCGAGATAGGCGACAACGACCACGGAGGTCACGAATCCGTCTGCACGCGTAAGGACAAGGGTAGCCATCGCGGCGCAGAGTAGTAGGCGTAGGTGCTTCGCCGTGGCGACGTTTTGGCAGGTCTGCAACCTGGTCGTTAGCAAGACGGCCGCCAACTGAAGCGTCGCGACCACGGGGGTCTCGAGTCCCATGGCGCCCCAGTGCCAAACAGCGGGGGTCATCGCGAAGGCAAACGCGGCAGGGAGTGCGAAGCGCGGCGCGAGATCGCAGACACGGAGCACCAGGAGTCGCTGCCCCGCGAGCAACGCCGCAGCGTTGAGGGTGACAGCCACCCAGTAGTGCGAGAGGGGCGGAGCATTGAGTGCAAAAAGGCGCACACCCGCGTCGAACACGCGTGTGGCGAGCGCGTTGGCGAGGACGAACAGAAAGTTCGAGTACCCTTCCACACGCTCGCCTACGTTCCAAACCAGTCCGTTTCCTGCATTCCAGTTTGCGGCGTAACGGTACGAAATGAAGGCGTCATCCGCGCCTACTTCTGGCGTGCGCAGTGCTTGATTGAGAAGCGCCGCCAAAAGCACAAGGCTCGCCAATGCGAGCCAGCGCCTTGTGGACGGGGTTGAGGCGAAGTGGGAAGGGGAGCTCACTGCGGTGTCCAAACGAGCGACGAGATGCGCATGCTTGGCGAGCGTGTTGTGTTGACTGCGCTCACTAGCTCTACTCTTGGCATAGTTTATGCTGCGATTCCAGCGTCTGGCATGGTGGAGGCCGCGAGGGTGGGGCCGTTCAATCCGTTGAGACTCCGCTCGCGACGTTGCGGTGGGCAACGCTTTGCGCAAATCAGCTTCGGAGCGCTTTCCGATGGGCTACACGGGGACGGTTCGCATGCCGTTTAGCTCCGTCCTCTTCCTGCACGCATTTCTCCCAGCGTTTGCTTTGGCGTACTGGCTCACGCCTAAGCGCTTTGGGAACTACATGGCCCTTTTAGGTAGCCTTCTCTTTTACGCGTGGGGAGCTCCAAGGTTTCTGCCTGTGCTGGTGGCCTTCTCGGTTGCCGACTATTGGATTGGCCACGCACTGGCGCGTTGGCAGTTGGAAGAGCGCACCCACGCCCGTGCACGATGGTGCTTAGGGCTTGCAGTGACGGGGCACTTGCTGATGCTCGGGTACTTCAAGTACGCGAACTTCTTTGCGGGCGAACTCAATGCTTGGCGTAGTGCACTCGGGGCGTCGCCTTTTGCGTGGGAACAAATTGTTCTACCTATTGGTATCTCGTTCATTACCTTCGAAGCTATTAGCTATCTGGTCGATGTGCACAGGGGAGATGCAAAGCCAGCACAGCGATGGGTCGACTACGCGCTATTTCTCACCTTGTTCCCGCATGCGATCTCGGGGCCCATTTTTCGCTGGAAGGATCTGGATGGGCAGCTCAGCGCGCGCTCCGCCACGATGGCTGGCATTCAACAGGGCTGCGAGCGTTTTACGATGGGCCTTGCCAAGAAGGTCTTGCTTGCGGACTCCGTGGCGCTTTGTGCGGACGCCGTCTTTAAACTCCCTCACGAGCAACTGGCGTTTGGTACTGCTTGGATCGGCGTATGCGCTTACGCGCTGCAAATATACTTCGATTTCTCAGGTTACTCTGACATGGCGATTGGGCTCGGCGCCATGATGGGATTCACGTTCAAAGAGAACTTTCGGCAGCCCTACATCTCGGAGACGCTCACCGAGTTTTGGCAGCGATGGCACATTAGCTTGTCGAGTTGGCTGAGAGACTACCTTTACATCCCGCTTGGCGGGAACCGGTCGGGAGAGCGTCGCGCGTTGCTTAACATTTTTGTCGTTTTTGCGGCGTCGGGACTTTGGCACGGAGCCGCATGGACATTTCTCGCGTGGGGGGCGTTTCACGGTTTTTTTGTTGTGATGGAGCGCATGTTTTCCGAAGCGCGCAAACGCGTCGCCGCGTGGGCGGGGCATCTGTTCACCATGCTGCTCGTGGTTGTCGGATGGGTCTTTTTTAGAGCGGAGAGCCTTCGCCACGCGTGGAGCTTCTTGCGTGCCATGTTTGGTCGCCCGGCATCGCAAGAGCTGACCACCTTGCCTGGTGTCCTCTTTCCGAGCATTGCCTGCGTTGCCATGGTGCTTGGCATAGGCATCACGATGGTTCCGCGTTGGGTGCCCGCACTTCGTGTGCAGGGTGCACTGAGTTCTGCCAGATGGCTTCAGTTCGTCTATCCGCTGCTCTTCGCCTTGTGTTCCATTCACCTTATCGGTGCGGGCACCACGCCCCTTATTTACTTTAAGTTTTGATTGAGTTCTGAGCGATGCAAATCCCCTTCTCCTTGAGTTTGTTTTCTCTCGTGGCATTGGCGCCGCTGCTTGCAACATGGGCCCATGTCGAGGATGAGCGCCTGTGGGGGTCGCTTAAGAACGCCGAATGGCCGGCGATCCGTTGGAGCGCGCTGCGCAGCGGCGAATTTGCTGAACAGTACACGGATGCGTTCGAAAGTCATCTAGGGCTCAGGGGGTGGGCCACCTATGCAGACAATACAGCCCGGCGAAAACTGCTCGGGGCATCTAAGCCCTCCGCGGACGCGCAGCTCGGAGAGGAGGGCGTTCTTTATCATCTGGATGACCTCGTCCACTTTAGCAAGCGCCGTGCGCAACTGCCGAGCACAGAAGACATTGCGTCAACACTCGACACTCTCGCCTCACTGCAACGCCGCATGGCGAGCCGTGGGCAAGCCCTGATTCCTGTCTTGGTGCCCGGAAAAGGTTCTCTTTATCCGTCACAAGTTCCTCGCGGGTACCAGTTCCCCTTTGGCGATCCCCGCCCCTCCGATGAGGCCGTCTACCATGCGATTGTGGCGGGTCTTCAGGCGCGCGATGTTCGTTATGTCGATGGGCGCGCCATCTTAACAAGCGGAGTCTACCCCGTTGAGCAGATGTGGGGGCGCCAAGCCCGCCACTGGTCCCACTACAGTGTCTGTCTCGTGATGCGTGAGGTGCGTGCGACATACACGCACATGCTTCACGCGTCGCTGCCTGACTACCCCTGTACCTTGCGCAACCAAAAGCGTGTAGACCTCATGCATGAAGACTACGATCTCGTTCGTATTTCCAATGCATGGGACGTTGAGCTCTCTTCCCCGACGGAACCCGAGGTGGCCTATCCGGCTGTAAACTCGAAGAGCAATTCTGCGCCAAGCATGTTGCTTGTTGGCACGAGTTTCTTTAACTCGCTTGGAAGGACTGCTGTGGAGTCCCAGCTTTTCGGGCCGGTGGATTTGAACTATTACAACAAGCAATTTCTCAATCTGAAAGGTGGCGCCGATGTCCCCCTGCGCCTTCACACGGACAGTTGGCGTGCAGCGACCCAGGGAAAGAACATCTATCTTGTGGACCTCTACGAGGCCTATTTCCCGGGCACCTACCTGAAGGAGTTTCTCAAGGAGCTCGACGACGACATGGGAGCAGCACCAAGTGCAGCCCTTGTGACGTCCGCGGCGCCATAGGAAGACGAGCGCTGGGATAATGACGCTTGTTGACGCCGCATCCTCCGCGGCTGCCAAGACATTCGGCTTGTTGTTTCAACCCGACTATGAAAGGTGCTCCCTCCGTGGGCAGACCATCGCAGAATTGGGGTCTCGCGTTGGGACTTGTGACCGCGGCATGTCATGTCGCCAAAGATGGCGAGACCCTTAAGCGGGAACGCTATGAGCAGGTGCTCATGCAAGATGCGGGCCTCGGCCAGCTGTGGTCGATCACGCCGAGCGAACAGTTCGAACCAGGTCTAGGGTACCGAGGCTTGACTGCGGAGCCCTACCACCCCGAATTGCTGCATCCGCCCTTGGCGCGCGGCGTTGAACGCAGGTCCAGTGCGCAGCTGCGTTGGCGCTGCGGTGAGCACGAGCATGCAGATCTCATTCTAAAGTATCGAGGGATCGACAGCACGCCGTGCGAAAGCTCCACACTGTTCACTGTGATTGGAGCGGCACCAAACTGGGCTTCTACCTGTGGACGAGGCACGATTACGCTGGCCGATATTGCCCTGCCTTTGCCTGGCCGTGACAATCCTCGTCCAGATGGCACTCGTTGGATTGACCTAACCACGAAGAGTGTTGGTCACTCGGTTCCTCCGGAAGACCCAGTATTTTCTTTGTCGTCTGTTGAGCTTATTTGCAGGAAGGTGACGAAACCATGATCCACGTCGTGGCCGCTCGCTTCCAGCCTCGTCGTCCGCTGCTTGTGGCTCTAGGTCTTTGCGCTTTCCTGTCCTTTCTGCGTCCGCTAAGCGTATTCAGCAATTTTGCGTGGGGAGTTTGCTCCCTTGTTGCCTACGTGGGCTGGGGTGACTTGTTGCTTCGCCGCACGCGTCTCGGCGTCCGTGGTCTTGCGATACGCGGCATTGTTGGAGCCGCCGCGGTGGTGGCTGTCGGCAGTGTGCTGACCTTCGCGCGGATTGCCAACGCTTGGTGGATGTGGGCCATTGTTGCGGTCGGCATGTCGGCTTCCGTGACTGTGCTCACGTCCGCGTACGAGGACTTCGGCGTGCGGTGGAAGAATGAGCGGGGGACTGAGCAGAGCAAGCGTTGGCTGCTTGCGCTTGCCGTCGGCCTGCCTGCATTCGCGATGCTCGAAGGGGTTCTTAGCTGGTGGCTAAGCCCCTACGATGATCTCATTGCTTACTCGACGTTTCCTCAGCAAATTTTAGATATTGGCCATTTTGATAACCCCTATAACTGGCGCCGTGTGGCCTCGTATGGCGGGCAGGCCATTCTCCATGCGGTTCATCTTTCCGTAGGCGCGTCACAGCACCAACACCTCGTCGATCGTGGCGTGCTGCGCGCCATGTTGATGCTGTTCTTCCTCGAGGCAAATCGTACGCTCACCCTTCGCGTACCGTTGGGGTTTCGCGTTGCGCTGAGCGCCTGGATCTTCCTGCTCCCAAACACGGCCATCAATACGGCGAGTCATTGGTCTGGTTGCGTGGCGTTTTTGGGCCTCTATGTCGTTCAGGGGCTGCTCTTCGCTGCTAACTCCGACGACAAGCCGCAGTGGTGGTTGCTCTTTATCGGTGCACTCATGACGAGCTTTGCGTGCTCACTGAGGGCAAGCAACATTCCTGCCGTATGCGTGTTTTTGGGATTAAATGGTCTTTTTTGGCTTGTGAGTGCTGGGTCGGCGCGGGAGCGAACGCGCGTTCTTATTTCGATGGCGGTCTTTGCACTCTTTGCGGGCTTGCTCCTTACGCCCTGGCTCATTCAGATGCAGCGATCTGCGGGAACTCCCTGGTTCCCCTTTGTGCGCGGCAACGTACGCCATGCGTTCATGGGGACAAGCCCGACCTTGGGCGCTTCGGGTGAGTTTCGGCTGCTGATGGTCGCCTTGCGCTCAGATTCGCCCTTTCTGGGATGGCCGCTAGCCTTCGGCAGCTTGTTGTTTCTTCAGCCCTGGAGAAACAAGGTGGTGTTGCGTCACCTCATTTTGGCGGGTTGCGTCACCTATGGGCTCTTGGTCCATGGCTTCTCCCTTTCCGACGAGCTGAACTTTGCGCGGTACGCGTTTGGATACATGACGCCAGTGTGGGGCCTCAGCCTTCTGTACTTGGCCGAGCGGCATGAAGGCATTTTGAAGGAACGTGCGCTGCGCTTCGCCGCGGTGTTTGGGTTGATGGTGGCTTGTCTCACCATTGGCGATACGCGGGCCCAAAGCCTTTCGATCTGGCGTGGCTTGCGGCGGTTTGTAGACATCGATGACGCCTACTACGTGAAGGCCATTTACGAGCGCGTACAGCATGCCCAAGGGTATGTGCCCGCTGGGCGATCGATCGCGGTCATGATTGACGACCCGTACGCCCTTGATTTCAAGCGTAACCCCATCATGAATCTCGATACGCCGTGTGCGTTGAGTCCCGCGCCCGAGCTTCCTTGTTTTGAATCACCTGAAGTGCTTGCAAAGTCGTTTCTTGAGCATGGGCTCCAGCACGTGATGTTTGTAGACGGCACGCACTCTTCCTTCATGTACAACCGCGATTTCTGGTTTCGACGATTTTTTGCATATGAGGAAATTTGGCGTCGGCAAAGCCCCTACTACGTTTATTTGAGCGACACATTTTCGTCCTGGGCCGAGCACTACCCCGTGCTGTACTCCCACGATGGTCTTGTGGTTATCGACCTTTCCCAAGCACCCCACTGAGTGCCGAGGGAATCGTTCGCTCTCGTGGTCCCACGCGTTAAGGATGGCCCTGCTGAGGACAGGCGCTTGAAGGCCTTTCCCAGGTTCTCGCTACAGCTGGTTCTCGTCTTGGCGCTCGCATGCCAGTTCGGCCCGTGGACACTGAATCCACTGCTGCACGGATTCTCATGGTTGGCGCTGCTTCTGCTTAGCGCGGAGGGGCTCGGGGCTTTGCTCCTCTTGCTGGCACGCTCAAGTGCGGACATTGGACTCAACGTCGTGGTCGGTCTGAGTGCGATGGTAGCTCTCGCGGGCCCATTGGTGGCGTGGCGGCACGCCGATTCCGCGACCTGCGCGGCGCTGCTTGGTATCGGCCTCATCGCACAGGCGGTTTCTGTTCGAGTCCCTCGTAGGGCGCGCGTCTTCGCCGAGGGAACCGCCGCGCGCGCGCGGGATGTAGCCGCGCTTCTGGTGCTGCTGTTCTTCGTCGCGAGCGCCCTGACACAGTGGCGCATGCATCCCTATGATGATGCTTTGGCCTATACGCCACTCGTCAAAAAGCTGCTTTCCGTGGGGCACCTCGATGAGCCTTTCAGCTTGCGACGGTTGTCCGGACTAGGAGCTCATTCGTTCTTGACGGCGCTCGTGCACACACGCATCTCGCTCGCCTATGCCTTCGCCTGTGATCGCGGTCTGTGCTTGGTTGCGCTCGCGCTGCTACTTCGTTGGAATGCTCCCTCTCCTCGTAGTGGGGCCTACCTGGTTGTTTTAGTCTCCGTTTGCTCAGTCTTCGGTGGCAGCGGGTTCTCATTCTTTTCGGGAATTCTTCTGCTGTGTGGAAGCTGGCTTCTCTCCGAGCGTTTGGCTCAGCGCAGGAGTATCGCCGCTGCCGCCCTGGAGGCCCTTCCTCTCGCAGCGCTCTGCGCGCTTCGGCAATTTGATATGGCATTTGTCGGGCTCTGGCTTGCTCTACGACTTTTCTTCGCGCGTAGAGAGGGGCCGTCGGAGCGGCGCTATCTGCTTTTGGTTGTTCTCTTCACCTGCATGCTGGTTGCGCCATGGTGCGAGGCATGTGTGCATGCTGCAGGGACATTCCTGTTCCCGCTGCTACACGGAAACGCCACAAGTCGCGTCATGCCCTTTGACGGCTTTCCTTCTCTTGGTCGCTGCTTTCTCAACCTCGTAGATGTGCTTGTGGGCACAGAGCTTCTTTGTCTTCTTCCTCTCGCTGCTTTGTTGTCCCTCGCAGCATTTGCGCAGAGGAAGTTGCCGCCTGGTGCGCGTCGCGTCGCCGTGAGCTCGCCTTTCGCTGTGGCGTCCGTGCTGATCTCCGTACTGCTTTTTTTCTCGCTACAGGGAGGCAACATGGGAGATCTTGGCCGCTACATTTTCCCCTTCGCATGCGCAGCGTTGGTTTTGGGGTCGCTGCTCGGCCGGCAAGCAACAGAAGGCTCACATCGGTTGTCCTACGCGCAGGAGTTTGGGTTTCTGCTCTCCGTTGGCATTGCGCTGTTGCTTGCTCCCGAGCGTTTGCCTGGGGCTACAGCTCGCATTGTATCTGCATTGTACATGCATAGAAACTCCGAGGGCCCATTGGCCTCAGAACCACTGCGCCTCGCTCAGGAGTCGATCCCCCAGCGCGCCAAAATTTTGGTGATGGTCGATACGCCCGCAGCGTTCGACTACACGAGGAACTCGATCGACCATCTGGATTTGCCCGGGTACGCCAGTCCGTCACCCGGAATGCCTTGGGAGTCAAACTCTGTTGCACTTGGTCAGTATTTACAGGCCCAAGGCTACGGTTACGTGATTTTTCAACGCCCCCAGTATTCGGGCTATCTGCTTCGTACGGCCTCACTTGACGCGCTTGCGTCAAGTCCCAAGAAGTTGTGGCAAGACATGGCCCATCGGACATTGTTGGCGAATACACGGATGGGCGAGCTTGCGATGCAGCACGACGTGCTGCTCGAAACGGAAGGGGTCGTCAGCCTGAGGCTTCGCCGCCCATGAATGCGCGTCGTTGGGCGTTGCTGGCCATGTGGCTTGCTGGGTCGTCGCTTGTTTTGGAATGTCGGCCTATCGCCGATTGGTGTGTAGGGGCCTTGGCGCGGTGTCGCATCGAGCAAGGCCCCATGGGCAATTCTCCCGATCGCCTGTTCGGCTCGGGTTTTGGCCACGTTGAGAAAAGCTATCGCCCGGATGGCGCCGAAGCAACCGTCCGCTGGATGGACGAGGGCGCGGATGCATGGCTGAGGAACTACCAAGGAGGTGGTCACCTGCTCGTAGAGGGGGACTGTGAGATGGGAGTCTTGGACACAAGGCCGCGTGTTTCGCTGCTACTTCGAGGGGAGCTCGTTCAATCACAGCGCGTGGAGCAAGGACATTTCCGCTTCGAGATCGATGTGCCAAATTCGAGCGAATCGACCGCTTGGCTTCCTCTCCAGCTGCGTATCTCCAGCATAGGCCAACACGAGTATGCGATCCCACGGCTGCGTGCTTGGAGGGTATCTTCCCTGGACTGGACGCGCCGCTGAACTCGGTCTTTGCGGCCGTGCGCAACAAGAGCCAGCGATTCGACGCAGCGATTGAACAAATACCCGGCCCGTGTCAGAAGGCGTCTCGTGCTCAATGTGAAAAAGATGCGAGTTTTGGACGGCGTCCTTGGGAACGCCGCGTGCACCATTTTCTCAGCGCTCAAGGCCGTGGGGCTAAGCCGAGCACCCCGCCCGGGCGTGGTGCGCAATGTGGTCGTGATGAAGTTCTTTGGCCTCGGGTCCATCGTGGTGGCGTCGCCAGCGCTGTTGGCTTTGCGAAGCGAGTTTCCCGAAGCGACCATTCACTTTGTCAGCTTCAAGTCCAATCAGGGCGTGCTCGAGCTCTTAGATCTTACAGACCGTAATCATTTTATCGATCCTACGGATCTGCTCACGTTTGCGCGTTCAACATTGGAGGTCGCGCGCACGCTGTGGCAGTTGGACTGCGACTTGATGGTGGACTTAGAGTTCTTTGCGAAGTTTCCGTTGGTGCTCGGAGCACTTGCAGGAATTCGCCGCAAGGCAGGATTTTACCTTACCGTTGAGTCTTGGCGCGAAGGGCTTTTGGACGTACACGGCTGGTACAATCATTACTTTCACGTCAAGGATATCTATCTCTCGCTCGTGTACCAGCTAAGCCACGACGATGCGTACTACGAGGGCTTCGATGCCTGGCGCAGCCGGTTCTCTTACCCCAAGATTGAAACGTCGGAGCGGGCCAAAGCTACGGTGCAAGCAGCGCTTGCGGCACAAGGGGTTGCCTCGAGCGATCAGGTGATCGTACTTAATGCCAACACCTCTCCCGACCTTGCTCCCGAAGCGCGCAAGTGGCCGCTTGAGCGCTATGCCGAATTGGCGGACACCCTTGCCGCCACCTATCCAGGATCAACTGTGGTGCTTGCTGGTGCCAAAAGCGAAAGTGACTATGCAAAAAGCATCGTCGACCACGCCCGCAGCGGCAAGGTTCATTCGCTTGCGGGGGCCTTTAACCTCGCGGAGCTCTTGGCTCTGTTCGAGCGCGCCAGCCTCTTTGTTTCAAACGACAGCGGACCCATGCATCTGGCTTGTCTTTGCGAGGTGCCTACGGTCGGGCTTTTCTTTGCGGATTCACCCACACTTTTTGCGCCCCTTGGCGCGCGCAAAGCAAGTGTGGCGCCCACGCTCTACTCGCTGCCCTTGTTCACGGTCTACAATGGCAAAGACGTGCTCATTGGCAAACCAACCGATGAAATTAAGAACACCGTGGCACGCTCTGTAAGCGTTGCCGACGTGATGAAGAAAGTAGCTGAGGTCAGGGCATGAGTTTCGACAAAAGCACGCTCGTGCAGCATATTACCGCCACGCTTAACGACGGTGCAGCACTGCGCGCACGCTGTGCGACGGAACTCGCGGGCCCCATTGCGGCGGCATGCACGCTGTTGGTCGAAGCATACGGCCGCGGCAACAAGCTTTTGCTTTGCGGCAACGGAGGCAGCGCGGCCGATGCACAACACATCTCGGCCGAGTTTGTGGGACGTTATTTGCGAGACCGACGCCCGCTTCCTGCACTTGCTCTCCACACCGACACCTCCTCGGTGACCGCCATCGCGAACGACTTCGGCTACGAGTGCGTGTTCGAACGCCAGGTCATGGCACACGGCGTGCCGGGCGACGTGCTATTGGCCATCAGTACGAGCGGTGGCTCCGTGAGCATTACGCGCGCCATCAAGGCAGCGCGCGCGGCGGGCATGCAAGTGATAGGCTTCACCGGTGCAAAAGGTGCGGCTTTTGCAGAGCTTTGCGATGCTGCCATCGTCATCCCCTCACGCGTCACAGCGCGCATTCAGGAACAGCACATCACGGTCGGGCACATTCTGTGCGATGTGGTCGACGCCCACATCGCGGGTGAAGCTCTCACACCGCCGGCGGCACTCGCCCCCCAAACCAAGGTGCTTGATCTTGGTGCACTCTGCACCTTGCGGGAGCAGTGGCGCGCAGACGGCAAGCGCGTTGTATGGACCAACGGTGTGTTCGACGTGCTGCACGTCGGGCACTTGAGCTCGCTCACAACTGCAAAGTCTCACGGGGATGTGCTTGTGGTTGGCGTCAATGCCGATGCTTCGGTGCGCGCAGCCAAAGGCCCTGGTCGCCCCGTGTTCCCGAGCGAGGAGCGGGCGCAAATGGTCGCTGCCCTCGCAATGGTCGATGCTGTGGTCGTGTTTGATAAGCCTACGCCCGAGGCGGCCCTGGCGGCGCTAAGACCAGATGTACACTGCAAAGGCGCAGACTACATGCCGCCTCATGGCAAACCTGTCCCCGAAGCGGCGCTGGTTGAAGGCTATGGCGGCAGGGTCGTGTATCTGCCGATGGTGGCGGGACGCTCCACAACAGATGCTATGGCGCGTATCATGGCGCACAGCAGCTAAGGCCCCGTGCGCCCGGCTCTCTTTTGCGACCGCGACGGCACGCTGATTGTCGATCAACACTACCCTAAGGACCCATCGCGCGTCGCGTTGCTGCCTGGTGTGCCTGAGGCGCTACGCGAGCTTCAGACTGCAGGTTTTTTGCTCGTTCTTGTGAGCAATCAATCAGGCGTAGCCCGAGGTCTGCTCACCCGCGCTGAAGCCGCAGCGGTGCACACGGAGTTTGGGCGCCAACTGAGCGTATACGGAGTCTGCTTGGACGCTTGCTATTACTGCTTTCACGGCCCCGCGGACGCGTGTGCATGCCGCAAACCGCAGCCCGGGATGTTGCTTCAGGCCGCGCATGAGCATCCAATCGCATTGTCCAAGTCGTGGATGGTGGGGGACAAGCATAGCGACATGCAAGCCGCATACTCCGCGGGAGTGATGCGCCTAGCTTTTGGCCCGCATGCAGGCATCTCGGACGCGTCCGCATCGTGCTGGAGGGAGATTCCACCCAAGCTTCTGTTCGCGGCCGCCGAAGCGCGTTAAGTAGCGCCCTAATGGACACGCTGGTGGCAAAGCTTCGGGGCGTGCGTGTGTTGGTGGTAGGCGACATCATGCTCGACGAAACCTGGCTCGGCGATGCCACCAGGCTCTCGCCCGAGGCTCCCGTGCCTGTGGTAAACGTGCAGTCTGCAACCTATGTGCTTGGCGGAGCGGCGAACACGGCGGTGAATGCATGCAGTTTGGGAGGCGTGGTCCACTTGGTTGGGGCGGTTGGAAAGGACCAGGCAGCCCACACCTGCGACGGCCTTGCAGCAGCACTCGCGCTCAGCGCGACTTGGATTGTGGATGCCACGCGTCCCACCACGCTCAAGACGCGTATTGTTGCACGCGGCCATCAGGTCGTGCGGGCCGATCGCGAAGCCAAACATCCGCTCGAGGGTGCTGCCTTCCAGCAGCTGCTCAGCACCGTGCAGGCCGCGCTCGCCGAGTCGGACGTGCTGATACTCTCGGATTACGCGAAGGGGGTCCTCCACCCTACCTGTATTCGACGTCTTATCGATCTTGCGCAATTGCATCGCGTTCCGGTGGTGGTTGACCCAAAACATAGTGATTTCTCAGTGTATTCAGGAGCAACAGTGCTCACGCCGAACGCTCCGGAGCTGGCAGCCGCGGTGGGGCATGAGGTCGCTCATGGCGTGGTGAACAGCACGGAGGTCGAAGCGTTGCTCGAGCACGCCAATGTCTCGGCCATTTTGGCCACCCGCGGCGCGGAAGGCATGAGTTTGCTTCGGCGCGGCCAAGCTGCGGTGCATATCGCGACCGCAGCCAAGCAGGTGTTCGATGTCACGGGTGCTGGGGACACGGTGGTGGCCACGCTCGCGTTGTGTGTGGGGGCGGGGCTGTCGTTGGAGCAAGGCATGCGCTTGGCAACCTTGGCTGCCGGCGAAGTCGTCTCAAAGCGAGGAACGGCCTCCATAACATGCGACGAGTTAAGCGCGGCTGCCCGCGAAACAGCGATGGCCTGAGGTGTGGCGGGCGCCGTACGCACCTGTGTAGTCACGACCCGCATGGGCGTTCCCGATCTGGGTGTCGTTCCCCCCCTCCACCCTCACGAACCAGTGTTACACTGCGTCAACAACCCCCCAAATCTAGGAGCTCTCATGGCCGGCAATATCCCAATGGTGACTGACGAATCGTTCGAAGCCGAAGTGCTTCAATCCAGCATCCCCGTGCTCGTGGATTTCACGGCCACCTGGTGCGGCCCTTGCAAGGCCTTGGCCCCTGTGCTTGACGCCATCTCCAATGAGGCTGCAGGTAAGTACAAGGTCGTCAAGGTGGACATCGACGAAGCTCCCGACACGGCTGCCAAGTTTAAGATTCGCGGCGTGCCGACGTGCCTGGTGTTCGAGCTCGGCCAGGTCAAGGCCCAGCACGTAGGCCTGACCAACAAGGAAGGCCTGCTCAAGCTCTTGGCCTGAACATTGGCTGTCTGGGCTTGGCCTGGACTGACATAGCCTCAACGCGAAACCGGCTTCGGTGCAGACTGCACCGAAGCCGGTTTCGCGTTGTTCGCGTTGGGTATAGCTGCGAGTGCTATCTCAAAGGGTCAAGTCGAGCACGGCCACGGGCGCGCTCAGCGCGCTCATGTTCGAGACGCGAATCTCGCGGTTGCTGACGGAGTAGACCCAGTTGTCCATGAACACGCTGCGGCGCACTTCGCTCGACGCGTTTTCCCACCAGTTGCCGCAGCCATTGCTGTTGTAGCCGCCGCTGGGCGTGCTGGGGTGGGCGATGCGGCCTGTTTCGCTAAAGCCCGAGGCCGCATCCACACCAAACACCATGAGGCCGCTAAAGGTCATGTTGGTGCCGTAGCGGCCGTCGCTGCCTCCCTCGCACACCGTCATGGGGATAGCGAGTTTGGAAAGTGGCGCAAAGTAGTTGAAGGCCAAATGGTTGGTGAGCGCCTCGCTAGACGAGCCGCGCGTTCCGATCTTGTGCTTGTGGGCGAGAGTGGGAGCCGCGGGGTTGCTCACGTCAAAGATCTGCAAGATCACACCGTCGAAGTAGGCAAAATCACCGTGGTCGTTGGCGTCATAGCCAATGGTGAGCAGGTGCGAGCTGTCCAGCATGTGCATGTACGTCGAGAAGCCGGGGATCTTGAGCTCGCCGAGCACGCGCGGCGCGCTGGGGGTCGCCAAGTCGAAGACGTAGAGCGGGTCCGTCTTTTTGAACGTCACGATGTAGCCGCGCGCGCCGTCGAAGCGCACGGAGCGGATGTCCTCCTGCGGCGCGAGGTGGTCCACGATGCCGGTGGGGACCAAGCTGTTCGACACTTGGTCGAGCACGGTGAGCGTGCTGTGCACCTCCTTGCTCGGCACGCGGCCGTAGCTCGTGGCGACGCGCAAATAGCCGTCGTTCTCGTCCATCGCGAACTGGTTCAGCACGCCGCCTTTGACCAAGCCGCTGGCTGTGTATTCTACATGGGCTTCGGTGGCCGATATTTTGAACTTGTGAATGTCAGACAGCACCGACTCCTCGCGGCCGGCGTACCAGCCGTAGGGGCTGCTTGCGGAGCGCTCGCGCGGAACGGCCACGTAGAGGTTCTCGGCCGATGCGTACACATGGCCAGCGGCACTCAGGATGCTTGCATTCTGCACGGGGGCTTCGTGGCCCGGCTGCAAGTCCAAGCTCAGCACGTTGAGGGATTGCTCGGCCTCGCCAAGTGGGCTGCGGTACACGCCGCTGCTGCACATGGTGTTTCCGTCGGTCGCGAACTGCGTGTCACTGGCGCGCGGCATGTTGACGGTGGCGCTCTGCACCTGCGTGCGTGCGGCTTCGCGCTGCAAGGTGAGCTCGGCGCGCTGGGTGGCCAAGGGCTTGCCGGAGCAGCTGTAGTAGCTTGGGCGCGACCAGTTGATGCCCATGGGCTCGCTAGTCACCGTGTACACCTCGTGGCCCAACTGGCGGGCTGAGATCAGCGAGCCGCTCTGCACGACTTCGCGCAGCTGTGCCGGCGCCGCCTTGTTGCTGACGTCGATGATGGTGAGGGCGGTCTGTGTGCCGTCGCTGTGCGGCGTGCAGCTGTAGCCGTATGTGCACTCGGCTTGGCTGTAGCCACCGCGATAGCCTCCGCTGTAGCTACCGGAGCCCGAGGAGCTGGCCCCCGCGCGCTTGGTGTAGACAAGCACCCGATCGCCATCGAGCAGCATTTTCACAACATCGCCTGTGAGCGCGAGCTTGCCCACCAAGTGCGCGCCGCTGCCAGGGAAGGCCTGAAAGATACGGAGCGCGCCATTGTTGGCGACGTACATATAGGTGCCGTCGTTTTTGATAAAGTCGGCTTCGTCCACGCCGCTCACCTGATTGTTGGTGCCGGATGCGTTGGCGGCCTTAGGGGTGGCGCTGCTGCTCGAGCCGGTCGCCGACCCAGCGCTCCTCACGGGGGCGTTTGGCGCCCCCACGCTGCCCGCGTCCGCGTAGCGCTCGTTGCAATTGCGGCTGTTGGCGGCGCTCTTCGCCACCGCGTCTAGTGCCTCTGCGTACGCGCGCTCAACGGCGGCCGC
>JAYWGI010000403.1:0-4738 GCA_043779025.1 Myxococcales bacterium | reverse complement strand
CGTGCAGGCGACCGTCCGCATCGAGGCTTGCCGGTAGGTCCGATTCCAAACGCACCGGAGAGAACTCTGCACTGAGCGCGCGCCCCAGCACGACTTCGCGGGCCTTGCCGGACACATCCAAAACGGCGCGTGTGCTGAGCTCGCCGGGGATACCGTCGGTGAACTTTCGGAAGACGCGCACCGAGAAGCGTTCGTCCTGCAACGCCGACTCTTCGCTGCCCCAGCGCGCGGTGCCGTCGTCGTCATGGCGTACGGCGAGGTTTTTTCCTGCCTCCCGCACCGCCACGATCCCTACTGTCGTAGGCACCTTGAGCTCGCCCAAAGTCTCGAGCGTGATGTCGCCGCGAAGAACATGGCGCCCGGGCGCCAGCCTTGCGGTGGGCGTGCCATTGGCCGCGCGTACAAGCAACGCCGAACCCGAACCATCTTTCACGTTGCGGGGCCACGCGTGCGCCGAGCCAGGCAGCGTCACATTCTGCTCGGTGCCGTACACATCCCAAGACAGACTGAAACTTAACGTTTTACCCCGCACCTCCAGCTGCAGCGCGCCCGGCCATGCACATCGATTCGCTTGGCCCTCCCCGAGCGTGGGGCATAGCAACTCCTCGTGCCCGCCCAGCGCCCATGGGACCCACGCTTGAAGCTCTGGCGGCACCTCCGGCGGGGCGGCGATGGCTGTCCCCGCGAGAAGTGAAAACGTCGTCGCAATCAGAGTGAGTGTAGTGCGCATGGTGTTGGGGCCCTAACGCGCAAGCAGGAACAAGCCCTGCGACGCGCACGCAAAACGAGACACGAATGTGTCCCCATTTGCACGCATTGAATTTCCTCCGGCGGTTTGCAGCTACCGCCTCACGCGCTTCAGCTTACGCCGCGTCGTAGGGCGTTGAGCACATCCATCTTGGTGACAAGCCCGAGGAACACATCGCCTTCGAACACCAGTGGGACGTACCCTTTGGCGAAGATCGGGAGCAACTCGGACAGCGGGGTTGTTGGAGCCACGGTGGTCAGCGTGGTGGACATCACGTCCCGCACAGTGCCCTTGAAGGTCGCTGGGTCGTTGTACGCTGCAAGCAACAAGTCACTTTCGTCCACGATACCAAGCACTTTGCCGTTTTCAAGCACGGGCAACTGCGAGACCTCGTTCATTTTCATGCGGCCGTAAGCCATGAGCAACGTGTCGTCGGGTTTTACGGTGACTACCGCGCGTTCGCTGTAGTGCCGCGAGATGAGATCCCGCAAATCGCCGTAGGTCTCGCGCTTCATCAGACCTTGTTCGAACATCCAGTTGTCGTTAAACATCTTGGAGAGGTACTTATTGCCGCTGTCGCATGCGAACGTGACAACGCGCTTCGGAGTCGTCTGCTCCTTGCAATACTTCAGGGCGGCCGCGAACAGAGTGCCGGAGGACGAACCCCCCAAAATACCTGTGTGTCGGAGCAAGTCACGTGCGGTACGCAAGCTTTCTTCGTCGGTGACGGTATACGCCTTTTTGCAACGCGACAGATCGAGAATATCGGGAAGGAAGTCTTCGCCAATGCCCTCTACCAACCACGAACCGGCCGTACCCAAGGTTCCGTGGTTTACATACTCGGTGAGGATAGATCCCTTCGGGTCTGCGAGCACCATCTCGCAGTCTGGCTGGGCGCGCGCAAAGAACCGCGAGAGCCCCGTCATGGTGCCGCCCGACCCAACGCCGACGACCACGGCATCTACGCGGCCCTCGAGTTGCGCATAGATCTCCGGGCCCGTCGAAAGCTCATGCGCCAGAGGGTTGGCGGGGTTTTCGAACTGATTGATGTAATGCGCACCTGTTTCACTAGCAATGCGCGCCGCGACGTCCTGATAGTAGTCCGGGTGCCCTTTGCCTACGTCGGAGCGCGTGGTGAGCACCTCCGCGCCCAGCGCACGCAAGTGAAAGATCTTCTCCTGACTCATCTTGTCGGGAATGACGAGCGTGAGCTGATAGCCGCGCTGTGAGGCCACCAACGCAAGCGACAAGCCCGTATTGCCCGCCGTGGCTTCAACTAGCTTTTTTTGGTGCGGACCCAACTTGCCCTGCACCTCGGCCGCGCGAATCATGCTCAGGCCAATGCGGTCCTTGATGGACCCTCCAGGGTTCTGGCATTCGAGCTTGGCATAGAGCTCACAGACACCCGTGTCGAAACCGCGAACACGCACCATCGGGGTGTTGCCAATCATAGAAAGCATGTCGGGGTGAGCCATGGCGGAACGCTATCACAACCCCGTGCGGCACATCTACGTCCTGCCAGATCTTCAGACTTCGTCGCCTCTGATGCTCAGAAGAAACGCGCGCGCGCCCTCGTGGTTCGGGTGTTCTGCGAGCGCCGCCTGCAGTTCCGAAACTGCGTCGTCATCACGACCCAAGCGGTCATACAGTACGGCCGCTCTACGCAGGCGCAAAAGCATCCGTGCGTCGCCGTCTTGCTCTCGAACAATCCGTTCTGCAAGCGCCACAACGTAGGCGCCATGATCGCGCGTCGCGGGTTCCTCGGCCAGCCCCTTGGACAACCAAGAGACGCGCTCGGCAAGCGCCTTGTCCGGCACCCCCTGCGACGCTTCGATGGCTGCCGCACGATCCGCCGGCAGCTCGGTGAGCTCCGCGCGCCGCAGCAAAAAACGTGCTTGTGCGGACCGAGCTTCGGCGTGAGCCGCCAATTGCGCAAGCAACTTGAGTGCGTCTATGGACACATTCGGCCAACGCAGAATGTCTCCCGCAACGCGCCCGACCAATGCGGCAACCCCTGAAGCCTTAAGCAACACTGGGAGATGCGGAAGCAGCAGCGTATAGCCCGACACGGCAGAGTCTTTCGAGAGCCCAATGGCGAGGCCCCGAAGCGCGGCGGTGGAGTGGCCCATTTCAGACGCGAACAACGACACTGCAAGCGCCGACGATGACGCCAGGGTTGCATCGTCCTCACGGGCAACCACGTCCAGGGCGCGATCCAGCTCTCGCGCCGCTGCATCTCTAGAAGTGCGCGGGATGCTGCCGGCGTGGGGCGCGATGCGCTTGAGCCCGAGCGCGAAGGCGCACTCCGAAGTGGTGACGAGCGCGTCCACCAATCTTGTGAGTGCACGTGCGGCTTGTCCCTCGCACGCGGCCAGTACCACGGCCGCTGCAATGCGCAGCTCCACGCGTTTGGCACGGTCCTTCACGCGACCGCTCGCCTTCTCCAGCGCAGACACGGCACGATCGGGCTCGTGCGCCCAAGATACGGTGTGGATCACACGCTGAACAGCGGACTCCGAACGGGCATCCGCGGCGAGAGCTCGTAGTGCATGCTCAAAGGCAAGCGCCCCCTGTCCCGTGCGTTCGAAATGGAGTGATGCACGCGCATAGACGGCGCGGGCAGCATGGTGCCCCGTGGCCGCATTCGCCATGGTCTCGTAGACCTCCGAAAGGGCGAGATTTACGGCGCGACTTTGCTCGCAGATCGCAATGGCGCGGACCCCCTCCGTGAGATGCGTGACGCACTCTCGCGCATAGCGAAACGCCAACTCACCGCGGCCTTGGCTCTGAAGCGCAAGCTCCGCCAGTTGCAACTGTAGACGTACCTGTGAACCCCCTGACGGAAGCTTTTCGGCGAAACGACTCAATGCGTCAAACGCAAGCGTAGGGCCAAAAGCCTCCACCGAAAGCTGGGCAAGGTCTCGCATCGCAGAATCGCTAGCGCCAATCTGCGCGGCAACGCCCCAGGCCTCCATCGCGCCATCGCGGTCTTCCGCAAGCTCCCACTTGAGGCGGCCCAAATTCCGCCATGCGCGCTCCACGTCCTCGCGCCTAGCCGCTCCCGACCCGCTCTCTGTAAGCCAGCCGCGATGAGCACGTTCTGCGACGGATTCGGCAAGCGATAGCCTCGCATCGGCCCCAACACCGCGTTCGTCATTCAGCAATTGCGCGGCCCATGTATCGAGATCCGGGTGTGCCGACGGCGCGTCCATCAGTGCATCCGCCACACACATGGCTTCCGAATCCGCATCCCCCAGCGCGGCGTGTCGCGCAGCGAGCGCGGACCACAGCTCGCTGCGTTGCATGGGGGCCAGTTGGAGGCGATCGAGCGCGCTCATCAGTGCACTGCTTGCGAGTCTGTCAGACCCAGCCACCTCGGCAATGGCCAGAAGCGACTCCAAGAGCGCGAAGGTATCTAAGCCCGAAACACGCAACCACTCCTGAGCGGCGAACTCAGCGGCCCGGAGATCGGAATGAAGAAATACAGGAAGCACCGCCAAAGCCAACTCCGCGACATCGCGTCGTGGCGCGCCGCTAGTCTGCGTGAGACCTTGAAATAGCTGGCGTACCGTGGCCGCATCGCTGGCGTGCAACGTGAGGTTCACCATCGCACGCAACCCTTCGGAACAAACATAACGGTCGGACTGATAGGCCCGCAAAAGCTCCTGCACGACACCAGACTCACGCAGCTGCGCGAGCGCATACACAGCCCCCAACCACTGAGCGCGAGGAGGTTTCGCCTCAAGAATCACCTCTACCCACCGTGCGGGCGTGCGCGCTCCGGCCCCCTCCTCGACAAGAAACCGCAGCGCGCCCATGCGGGAAATCACGGAGCTACCAGATGCAATCGCTTCTTCAGCAAGGCGCACAGCCTCGGTAGAATCTCCAGCCGCGGCTGACGCCCGCACGGCGGCGCTCAGAAGAATCCCCTTGGCCGACGGGTCGCAGACCTGCGCTAATTTGCACCAAGCGCGCGCCTCTTCAGCTGCA
>JAYWGI010000402.1:0-17140 GCA_043779025.1 Myxococcales bacterium | reverse complement strand
TCCATCGCAAGCGGGCGCGCCAGTTCATCTTAAACAGCGCCATGTTGCCGCCGCTGCATTCCGACGAGCTCCACTTGCCGGTGCCGTCGTTCTCGCCGGTGCCGCACTCCAAGTAGAACTCGGCTTGGGCCACGTAGCTGCGCACGGTGGTGGGCGCCGTGTCCTGCAGGCGCGGCCCTTTGCGGAAGATGCGCTGCGACTGCGCCAGGCCGGCCATGGCCTTGTCGGTCATACTTTCCTTCGCGCGCAGCGTCATGGCGCCAAAGACCTGAAACCCCGAGCCTCCGTTTTGTATCGCGCCGCCGAGCAGCGTGGTGAGCACCATCGGACCGTGGAACTCTCGCGTGCTCGCATCCCGTGCGCTCCAATAGGCCGAGGGTGCGGGGCGCGAAGCGGTCCCCGAGTCCACACGCAAAAAGCGATCTATGCAAAAGCGCTCACCAGCGTTTTGCCTCAGCGCGCGACCAATCTGCAGCTGCGCGCCCACCCGTGCAGCAGCCGGTGCCGGCACGCGGGCACGCTCTTGGTTTGCAACGTCTGCGGCACTTCGGCCAAAGAAGTCGCAAAACGCGGTCTTGGGTCGCAGCGACGCCACGGGCAATCCCACACGCCCGTTCTGTGCAAATCGACTCTTTTGCGGCTGCAGTAACGCGGCGCTCAACCCCACGCCGACGCCGCCCAGATTTTGCTTCTCTGCGATGAGTGCGGCGTTGGCTGATGCCACCATAGGCTGCACACGCTGCAGCGTGAACTGCAGGCCCGACATGGCATTGAGCCCCTCGCCCACCACGTTTCTCTCAAAGGTAGCGAGCATCTTTTTGTTCACATCGGCCTGCGTTGGGCCGCCAGCAAGCTTCCAGAATGCCGCAGACAAAGGCTTGGACACATCGCAGGAACTCTTCTCGGTGCCGTCGCCATTTGTACCGTACTTTTTGTCGTGATTGACGCAACTCGATTTGTCGACGTCACTGCGATCGGCGCAATAGGGCGCCGCGTCGCTGCCACTGCATGCGCCGGAAATCACGTCGGCCTCTTGGTAGCCAAGGGTGCTCAGCACCATGCCGCGAAAGCGCCCCGCGTCGAGGTCTTCGCGTGTGTTGCTTCCGCTCCGATGCACCCCCAAGATCACGTTCATGATGTCGGCCAGGTAGCGCATGGCCACATAGGTTCCGGCGAGCGCAACCATCGCGATGTTGAGGCACGCAATCAGGTTCATGCCTTGCGCATGGGTCACCGCGGACGAAAACGCAGCCGCATCCGCCGCCTCTTGGCCATGCATGCGAAGGAGGATCAAGTCGCCAAAGCCCAGAATGCTCCAGGCTCCGCCGATCATGAGTAGCGCCATGGGCAATGCCACGTAGAGCGCAACGCCCGCTTCATCGTCTCGTCGGTGTACCGTAGGGAGAGCGTGCATGGCCTCTGCATTGTGCCCGACACCAGTCAATTTGCAACGTTCTGCGCTCTGTTTGGGGCGAGCTTGTCGCACCCGCACACACCGCGATGGACAACGCTATTCGAACAGTCCGGCCATCTGTGCAGTATCGTCTGTGCCTAGGTCCGTGGCCACCGCGTACCCGACGCCCGCACGCTGAGTAACCGCTACCGAATACCCACTCGAGCGCCCTACACGCACCTGCGCTTCTCCCACTCGGCGGTCTTCAAAGGTCGCGTCATCGACACGAATCTTGGCCGGGTCATAGATAAACACACTCACGCGCCCCGGCACTGCCGCCGGCAGGCGTGAGGTTTCATTCGAACTGGACACCGCGTTGTTGCTCGGCATGGATCGCTCCACCTGGTACTGCAACATCGCCGCGCGCGACGCCATCACGGGTAACACACGCCCGCCCATCAGTCGCATGTGTAACATATGGCCGTTGCCGTGCATAAAGGGCGCCCGAACAGGGATGCCCACATAGCGCTCCAGCTCATGCACACGTTCGGTATCGATGGGCATGGGGCTCCGGTGCTCGGCCAAGAACTCACCCAACGTTTGCGAGGCGTTCAGACGCTCTGCTTCGGCCCGCCGCACGTTAACGAACAACACCGCCCCGGCGGCCAGCGCCAACATGCTCGCGGCTGTCACAACGGCCGTGCCCGTCCGTCCGCCCGCTCTCGCCCCACCAGGATTCACTTGTAATTTTGCTGCCTCTAGGGCTACGTCAGCAGCCTCCGCTCCAACCACTGCTCCCAAGATAGGCCGGACCACCACGCGCGCCTTGGCGGAGGCCATCATGCGCTCCGCGAAGTCGACGGAGACCTCAAGATCGGCGCTCTTTTTTACAGCGCCCTTGAGCGCCGACAGAAACTGCGACGATTCTCGACAACATGCGCAGGTGTCGATATGCGCCTCTGTTTCCAAGGTCTGAACCGCATCCAGAGCCCCGTCCACATAAGGGTCCAATCGAAAGCGTTGTGTGCACGTGGCGTGGTTCATCCTCGTGCCCTCCGCGCGCGATAGGCCTCGAAATCGATGGCCTCTCCGGGGGAGACTTGCGGCAAAATGCCAAGTTCACGCGCATGTTCAAAGAGTGCACTCTGCAGCAATTTGCGTGCACGATGCAAACGGCTCATCACAGTGCCCAATGGGCAGCCCATGATCTCGCCGATTTCCTCGTACTGAAAGTCCTCAATATCGCACAGCACCACAGCCACGCGATAATCGGCGGGCAACGCGTCGAGTGCCTTGCCCACTTCGCCGCCCGCCAACGAAAGCAAAGCCTCGTAGTTCGGGTCACGCAAGCCGCGCAGGCTGGCAGCCCCCACCCACGCGTCCGCGCCGGGTTCTGCGTCGGCCGCATCCATCGCACGCCCCACCACGCCTTGGTGCCGAACACGATTAATGTAGGTGTTGGTGAGAATACGCGTAAGCCATGCACGCATGTTGGTTCCGGGCAGAAACTGCGCGCGGGCCTCCAGCGCCTTGACCATCGTGTCTTGCACCAGGTCCTCGGCCGTATCGCCGCGCCCCGTCAAGCGCCTGGCCACGCCGAAGAGCCGCGCGGCATGCGACGCGAGCTCAGTCTCAAAGGGGTCGGATGGGTGCTTCATGGTCGCCTCTGCAGACTCAACAGTCTACCGCGCGTTGCTATTCCCGCTACTTTCGCGGCGGGACGCGCTTTTCGAGCTCATCTACCCGCATCTGCAAGCGGCGCAACTGCTCGTGAAGCTGCTGCCAGGGCAAGACACTGGGCAATACGGCGCGCACACGTTCGTCGATACGATGCTGCAAATCCTCCAACGTGCCCTTGGCTTGCTCGACAATGCCCGGCTTGTGCGGCTGTTGTTGCTGCGGCACGTGGCGTCCGTCGTCATCTGATTTGGTGGGGATAAAGCGACCAATGGGGCCCTCCCGCAACTGGCTGAGGACGTTCTCCGCACGGTGATTCAAAATCGTCTTTAGCGTCTGCAACGGAACGGCCTTGTGATTGGCTTTTTGCTCCTCAAACACGATTTGCGCGAGCGTCACCTCGGTGAGGTCGTCCTTGGTCGTGTTGTCCACAATCTGTACCTCGTCGCCTCGGCGGACCAACTCACCAATCTGCAGCAAGGTGACGTAGCGGCTGTCGCGGGTGTCGTAGAGCTTGCGATTCGAGTAGCGCTTGATGACGCGTTTGAGTCCGGTAGGCTTTTGTTCCACGTTCGTACTCCTAGAAAACACCAAGACGTGACTGCGACGAGGTGCTCAGCATGACGCGGGGCAGCACGGCGCGTCAATCGCAAAAAGGAAACGACCTCGTGAACTAGGGCGAAAGCATCGACTCGACTTCGGCCGCAAGTGCGCTCTCCGAAGTCACCCCGGTATGCACCGCGCGAACCTTGCCAGTCGCGTCGATCAGTACAACCGTCGGGATGCTGCCTACCCGAAACGCAGCCGACAGGGCGCCTCCCTTGTCGAGCACCATGGGCACGTGGAGCTCGTGCTTGAGCACGTGCTCCTGAATTTCCTCGGGCTCGTCGCTGGCGTTGACACCGTACACGCTTAGGCCCTTGTCCTTGTATTTTGCATAGATCTTGTCCACGGCCGGTGCCTGCAGTTTGCACGGACCGCACCATGTGGCCCAAAAGTCGAGCAGCATGGCTTTGTTCCCCCCCACCAGGTGAAACTCAGCGGGCTCCCCTACCCCATTGGCAACCACAGGCGCCACGATATCGGCCTCGGGCACGACGTAGCTGCGTGCTCGCAGCGGCCCCGTCACGCGCGGCAACACCGTGTACACCAGCACAAACACGGCCACAGCGAGCAACACACCGCTATCCCAGATCTTGTGCGCAAGTCCCCGAACACTGAAGCTCACAGCGTATAGCTCGCCGCAAAACCGCTATGATCTGTCGTAGAAATAGGCGTTCTCACAAAGGCCGCGGAGCCCTTCACGTAACGTTGCCACATGGCAGGACTTGCCCACTGCATATCGTACAGAAACTTGGTTCCGGAGTAGGTGATGCTCCACTGCTCAGCGGTCGGCAACTCGGAGGCAACATTGGTAAACAGCGGGGTGCCCCCCTTCAGCAACGTGAGCGGGGGGCTGTCCGGCGTGTCGTTGAAGTCCCCAAGAACGACCACTGGCAACGTGGCGTTCGTGGCCAGTAATTTGTCTGCAATCGCGCGCGTGCCGTTGGCTTCGGCCAAGCGCTTCTTCTCGTCATCAACGCCGGAAGTTGAGATCTGCGAGCGAAAATGCACACCCAACGCAACAAAATCCCCGGAGGGCCCGGCGACATGGGTCTCCACGACGTCGCGCGCATAGGTGTAATAAAATGTCGACCCGGGAGCGTAGATTTTTTCGCCTTTGTGCGTGGTCACCTCAATCGGAAACTTCGAGAGCACCGCGATGTCGATGCCGCGCGGGTCGTTGCCGGTGAGCAAGGACCGATACTTATAGGCCCCTCCAAGCTCGGCGCGCGCTTGAAGCGCCATCAGCGTGGCATCGTTCTCGACCTCTTGCAGAAACACGACATCGCCCGCGAGCAGCACAAGCTCCTTCGCAATCGCTTTGAGATGCGTCTGGTAGAGCGCAGTGCTCCTCGTGCTCTTCGCCTCCTCCCCTGCCATGGTCTCAGGGCTGTCGATGACATCGTTGTACAAATTGCGGCAGTTGAGAGTAGCAATACGCACGGCCTCGCCAGCCACGGGCAGGTATGCGTCCGTCGTTGGCGCTTGGGCGTCCACCCCATTCAAGGGGATCGGCTTGACGATCGCTCCACCGGGTTCGACAACACACGCCAATGCGCATGCACAGAAGAACAAGCCACCGAACCAAGGAGCTCTGGCGAAGCGCATATATGGTTCATAGCACGCACAGCCGCGATCGCCACACCGCTTGATTTCGGCGGCGCGCCCGGCGATGGTGCCGCCCGATGAAGTCCCTGTTTCTCTGCTGCGCCGCAGCCGTTCCTTTTGCGCTCATGGTTCTCGCGTGTGGAGGCCCTACGACGCCGCCACAAACGACGATCACTCCTCTGGCCGCGGCGGGTTCGGACACGCCGAGTCCAACGCAGGGCGGCCAAGCCCCCGCCCTCAAGGGCCTAAGTGCCGACGAAGAGGCCGCTCTCGATCGCACCGTTTCGCCATGCGACGACTTCTACGCTTTCGCATGCGGAGGTTGGAACAAGGCCGCCAAAATCCCTGACGACGAAACGGGCTGGTCGCGTGGCTTCTCGCTGCTGCGCGATCGCAACGAAGCCACGCTGCACGAGATCGTGGAGCAAGCGCGCGGCACAAAGGGCGACAAACTGGGAGACTTCTATGCAGCATGCATGGATGAGCCGGGGATCGAGAAGGCCGGCGCCAAGCCACTGAGCCCCTGGCTCACGCAAGTTCGGGCCGCGAAGACGCCCAAGTTGCTCGCCGCGTTGCTTGTAAAAATGCACGCATCGGGCCTGATGTTCCCCTTCAACATTAGCACGATGCAAGACTTCAAGGACTCGACCCAGGTCATCGCAGCGCTGGACCAAGGCGGTCTAGGCATGCCCGAGCGCGAGTACTATTTTAAGGACGACAAACGCTCCAAGGAGCTACGCGCCGACTACGAGGCGCATGTCGCCCGCGTACTAGCCCTGATTGGCACGAAAAATGCCAAGGCGGCGGCGCATCAAGTCATGGAGCTCGAGACCGAGCTTGCGCGTGCATCGATGACCAAGGAAGAGCGCCGCGAACCCGCCAAGCTCTATCACCCAACCACGCTGGAATCGCTCGACGCTCTTTCCCCAGCGATCGTGTGGGCCGACTACCTCCAGGCCATGGGCTTACAGGTGGATTCGGTCAACGTCGTACACCCCGCGTATTTCAAAGCCGTAAGCGAGCTTGTCGCTGGCGCGTCCAAGACTGCAGCGTGGGTGAACTACCTGGAGTGGCACCTCGTGAATGCCACCGAGGACGATCTGTCCAAGGCCTTTGAGCAGGAGGGTTTGAGCTGGAAGAAAGCGCTGCGCGGCGTGGCGAAGGCTCCTGACCGCTGGAAGGTGTGCGTGCGTGCCGCCGACCAAGCCATTGGTGAGCAACTCGCCAAACCCTATGTGGAGCGCACGCTGGGCACCACCGGCAAAGCCAACACACTTGCCATGATCCAAGCCATCGAAGCCGAGATGGAAAACAGCTTGAGCGGCCTCGCATGGATGGACGACGCCACGCGCGCCAAGGCCAAAGAAAAGCTGCACGCCATCGCCAACAAGATCGCGTTCCCCGACAGCTGGCGCGACTACAGCACGCTGCCCGTGAGCCGCACCACGCACTTTGCTAATCAAGTCGCCGCGGCGACCTTTGAGCTACGCAGGCAGATGGCCAAAGTGGGCAAGCCGCTAGACCGCAAGGAGTGGCTCATGACCCCGCCGACCGTGAACGCCTATTACGACCCGAGCATGAACGAAATGGTGTTTCCCGCAGGTATTTTGCAGGCACCGTTCTATTCGAACGCGGCCCATGTGGGCACCAACTTCGGCGGCATCGGTATGGTGATGGGGCACGAGCTCACCCACGGCTTCGACGACGAAGGCCGGCAGTTCGATGCCAAGGGCAACATGGTCGACTGGTGGAGCCCCAAGGTGAGCGATGCGTTCAACCAGCGCGCCAAGTGCGTCAAGGAGCAGTACGACAGCTACGAAGTGCTCGGCGAGCACGTCAACGGAACGCTGACAATGGGTGAGAACCTTGCCGATTTGGGAGGCCTACGTTTGGCCTACCAAGCGCTCGCGCATCATGCACATGGCGCGAGGCCCGGCGGCGACGACGCCACCCCACAGCAGCGCTTCTTTTTGGGCAATGCGCAGTCGTGGTGCGGCATTCAGCGCGAGGCCAATGTGAGGTTGCGCTTGGCCACCGATCCGCACTCGCCGCCGGCATTGCGCGTGAACGGCCCCGCCTCGAACATGCCTGAATTCGCAGCGGCGTTTGCATGCAAAGCGGGCGACAAAATGGTGCGCGCAAACGCATGTCGCGTTTGGTGACATGCACAAGCCTGGGCTAGGCTCAGGCTGCGTAGCGCAGCATCAGGAAGCTTCCGGCGTCGACGACGACGTGGGCCACGATCGCCACAAGGACCCCTGAGTCAAGGCGCGTGGCCCACGAGAATAAGAGGCCCGCCGCAAAGGTTTGCACCACCCCCACGGGCCCTTGGTACACATGTCCAAGCGCGAAGAGCCATGCGCCCAAAACGACGGGCAACCATGGCTTTCCGACGACCCCGCTATAGGCCAAGCCTTTGCGCAAGCGATCGGCGAGGAACCCGCGAGCGACGATCTCCTCGTACACCCCGGCCCATGCCGCCATGCAAAGCGCCTGGGTTAATGGAATGCGCTTGAAGCCCTCAAGCGCGGCGTCGCGCCCAGCCATAGCGCCCTCGCCGACGAGCGCCTGGAAGGACAGCAAAATCACTGCTGCGGCTGCGAAGGCGAGAAGCGCTACGCCCACGCCTATCGGGAGGGCCCATACCCCTCGCCTGCTCTGCAAGCCCAGCGTATGGCGCGGCGATGCGTCTCGAGATGACCGCGCCCACACATAAGCGAGCATCAGTGCGCCGCTCAGCATGACCTGCCACAGATCTGGGACGGCGCCGGCACCCGGCGCCGATGGCGCAAGCGCCGCACGGGGTCTGAGCATCGACACCATGCTGGGCGCCAGTGCTGCTACAACAACCACGCCAGCGACATCGACCCATGCCATGGGGCCGCGGCCGGCAGATGCGGCATCGGCTTGTTCTACGTCACGCCGCTCGCTCACCCGTTGGCGCTCTCGGCGCCACTGGAACTGGCCGCAGAGCTGGCGGCACGCAGCTCGGCTGCCAGCTCCTTCATCCCCGTCGCGATCGCGTCCAAGCCTTTGGCTCCGGGCCCCGACTGGGACGCTGTAATCGCTGCATTGAGCGCGAGCAAGTCTGCGCGCGCAGCCGCACTCTGTAGCGCGCGCGATGCCAGCGACGCGCGACGCCTTGAGCGTCTCAACCCGCGCGACGCAAAGAGCCAGCCGAGGCCCGCGCCTTGCAAAGAGCAAAAGACCGCAAGCAACAAGACCCATGGATGTATCATACAGCCTTTCGCAATCTGCGCTCTGAGGCGGGTGCAGCCAATGCTGTGCTTAAGGCCGAGAGACGCGTGGTCGCCGTCGCGAGCGCGACCTCACTCTGATCAATGCCCCAAAACGGGCGAAACAGCCGCGCGGCTACAGCGAGCGTGGTGCCGCTCCCGGCGTAAGGGTCGAGCACAAGATCACCGGGGTTCGTGAGTGAGGTCACAAGCCGATCCATGAGGGCCTCGGGCTTTTGGGTGGGGTAACCGGTGCGTTCTTTGGCCACGGGCGCGATGACGCCAATGTCCCATACGTCGCCCATCGGCACGCCTAGTGAGGGCGCCGAAGTCGATGTAGACCTCACGCGTTTACCTTCGCCGTCGAATTGCGCAAGCTGTTTGCGGTCACCCCAAGTCGCGCGCGTGGAGGCTGCGAGAGGTTCATAAAGCTGGTTCCAGCGACCGGCCACACTCATGTCTTTGCGGTAGCGGAGCAAGCAGTCGTGCACGCGCTGAAAGTTAGGCTGCTTGGCCGGCCAACGGCGATAGCGCCATATGATTTCGCTCGCAAAGTTGTCCTCGCCAAAAATCTCATCGGCGAGCACGCGCACATAGTGGCTGGTCTTAGAGTCCACATGAATGACCACGCTGCCCCAGGGCGCGAGCAGATTCTTGACGGCGACCAAACGCTCCGCCAGGCATTGCAGGTACTCCGCACGCGAGCCCCAATGGTCATCAAAGGCCAAACTCACGCCACCCTTGGCACGCGCGCTGGTCTCGAAGGATCTTTGCGTGAGGTAGGGCGGGTCTAGGTAGGCCAAGGTCACCGAGCAAGGCTTGCTGGTCGCGAGTTCACGCATCACTGCCACGTTGTCCCCAGCCCAAATTTGCCCCATGCTCGGCTCATTCCAGAGCGGTGCGCGCAAGCTCTCTGGCAAGGCACGCTCCGAATTTACATGTGGCGAGCCTTCAGCAAGCGCTTCCCTCGCGGGCCAAGACAAGGTGACGGACGACATGTAAGTGCAGATCGTACGAAGCGCCGAGCGCGCGGTACAAATTCTAGGGAGACGGCGGTGCGCGCTATCGGATAGACACAACCCATGTCGGACTCGCCTTCCCCCGCCGCGCCAAATGCGGCGCCTGATACAGCGCCTGATACCGCGCCCGGCCCAAAGCCCGTGCGTACTGCACGCGTGTTCTCGGCCATCCAGCCCACGGGCGAGATTCACGTAGGCAATTACCTGGGCGCTATTCGCACGTGGGCCGAGCAATGCAAAGCGCAACCCGAGACGGGCGAGGACTTGTACTTTGCGGTGGCCGACGCGCATGCCATCACCGTGCCGCACAAAGCCAAGGAGCTGCGCGCCACCATCGACCGCTTTGTGATCGACTTGCTTGCGCTAGGCGTAGACCCCGCGCGCGCGACATTCTTTGTGCAGAGCGATGTGCCAGAGCACATGGAACTCGCGTGGTATTTGTCGGCGGTGACCCCGATGGGCGATCTCAGCCGCATGACGCAGTTCAAGGACAAGAGCGAGGGACAGGACTTCGCATCCAGCGCGCTCTTCACCTACCCCGTGCTCATGAGCGCCGACATCTTGTTGTATCGTGCAACGGTTGTTCCCGTGGGCGATGACCAGCTGCAGCACTTAGAGCTGGCACGTGAAACGGCGCGCAGGTTCAACCATCGCTTCGGCAAAACATTTGTAGAGCCTCGCGCGCGCATGTCCAAAGCCACGCGCGTAGGCGGGCTCGATGGCGACGGAAAGATGAGCAAATCCAAGGGGAATACGCTCGATATCTTCGCAGACCCAAAGACGTTTTGGAACAAACTCAAGACAGCGTATACCGATCCCGCGCGCCTGCTTCGCGACGACCCCGGTCACCCCGAGGTGTGCAACATTTACGGTTTGCATCAAGCGATGTCATCGCCCGAGCAGCAAGACGAGGTCGTGCGCAATTGCACCACAGCCGGCTGGGGCTGCTTCGATTGCAAACAGATGCTCTACGCAAACTTTGAGACAGAGCTGATACCGCTGCGCGACAAGCGCGCCTCACTTAAGCCGGACGATGCACGCGAGATGTTGCGCGCAGGGACCGAGCGCGCGCGCAGCGTTGCCGCAAAGACCATCGCCGATACCCGCAAAGCCTTGGGTGTGGGGTACGTGCGGGCTTGATGGTTTCTGCACGTTACTTCGCCGGCTTAGGCCTGATGCTTGCCGGCTGCAGCACGGACGATGTGCAGTCGTCGCCAGAGCAAGTTGCACGCGCGTTTGTGCATATTCAGTCCCATGCCGTTGGCGAGAAAGAGCAGCAAAAACGCGCATTTTTGTTGCTCTCGCCGCACGCAAAGGAGCGTCTCGCGGTGGCGAGCGGCTCCGCGATGCGCACCCTTGGGTTGCGGCTAGAAGCCGTCGAGATGTGGGCGCCGTACACCGCGCCCTACCCGCGCGATGTAACCGAAGTGCGGGTCACCGCAGACGGCGAGGACGCCGCATTGGTGAGCTTGCGGGGCGGCGACAAAGAGGTGCGCCTGCCCTGCGTCAAGGTACAAGGCCGATGGTGGGTGGAGCCCGTCTCTCTGTCTGGCGCTACTCGGGGTCCGGCGACCACGGAGGTGTCGCCGGAACCTTGACGGACATGCAGAGGTCGTCCTCCCCACGGCGCGTGGAGAGCGCGGGCGTTTGGGTGGACCAGCTATGGGAAAACTCGGGGCCAAGCGACGGCAGTCCCAAGCCTTGCGCGACCAAAAGACGAGCACCATAGGTACCCCCGTTGCACCAGTGCGCCGTGCTGAGCACGGCGTCGCCCTCGTTGCAGGCCCATCGAATATTTTTTGGCTCGTCGGGACCCGAATAGTCGCCATACAAACAATAGACATCCCTCGCGGCAATGCGCTCAAGCCCCAGCGGCCCCCATGCTCCGCTCCTCATTGGGATTACAATCTCGGCGGTGCCATTGGGGCCTGCTTTAGGCGTGGGAATTTCCTGCTCAAGCTCGAGCTGAGCCTCGGCCCCGCCGCACCAGCCGGCAAGCTCCGACCGCGGCACATGGGCGACGATGCCCGCCGTGTTGGTCGGCCCGGCAAGCGCATGGGCCCAGGGCTGCAGGAGCGGGGCACGTTCGATGCGCAAGGCCACGCCCTCGGATTTTCGCACGCCCCAACGCGCGCTGAACGACACGGGGTTTCCTGGATACCCAAGCGGGACAAAGAGATGCAGACCATTGGGACAAGCGCCCTCCGGCGGCGCGAGCCTGTAGCGCATGCGCAGACGTGTCGCTCCAGGCGAGCCCCAACTTACCAATACCTCCGAGACGACCACAGCTGTTTGCACATTGGTGCGTGCAGGATACATGGGTGGTGGGGGGCGCTTCTTCCTGGCGGCGCCCTTGTGGGCTGGTGCCGCGGGCTTGGCCGGAGTCGCTGCATGAACGGCTGTGGACAGAAGAAGTGCGACACAGGAAACAAGCCAGAGACGAATGAAGCGACGAATCAAGCGACGCTCCTTTCCACAGATAAAACCCACGCATCCATCGCCGCTATCGCTGGCGATGCTCCTTCCGGCGTGGCGCCACGCGCCTCGTGCGCCCATGCCGCGACATGGGCGGGGGCGCGCGGGTTGCGCCACCAGTCTTCATCAAAAAGTTCGCGAAGCTTTGCGGCCAGCCATGTACCCATAGTGATCGCGCGCGATGCCGCCGCGCGGGCGTGCTCGCCGCGCGTAGGCAGCAACCATCGCCAATCGGGTGGTGCCCCCTCGCACCATGTCTCAAGTGCCACGTGCACTGCGCGCGGGTCGGGCGACCCCACGAGCTGCGCCATCGCTGCCGCCACAAGCCCACCGCGCGCGACCTCGCGGGCAAGCATGCGACCTCGCTCGGTCGAGATGTCCTTGGAGCGAGACAGAAAAACAGGCTCGGCGAGTGCGTGTGCAAGCGCCACACCAAAGGCGCGCGAGTGGTCGGCGTCCGGCGTGTGCAGTGCTGCGAAGTCGTTCCGCTCGGGCCGTAGCGCAAGGATGTAGTCTTCACCAATGCGACGCAAAAGGCGTGCGTCGTCCGAAGGCATGCTTGTGTTTTGCACAGGTCTGCGCCGCGCCGGCGCATGACCGACCCACAACGACAAATGCTCGGCGGCCCACACCCGCGGCGGCGTAACCGGCCACTGGCCACCGAGCCCAAGCAGCTCGCTCAGGTGCACCGCAGCGACGGCAAACCGTAGGCCACTTGCCCCACTGCGCTCTTGCACCAGTGCGCGCGCAAGATGCAGAAGCGTCGCGTGCGCTGTTTGGTGCGCTTCGCTCATGAGCGACGCACCAAGTTGCGCGCGCACTTCGGCGCGCAGCTCGTAAGGGCGCACCGCGTCGCTCATGGCCAAGCGGTCGCGCTGCGCAAACAAGCGCGCGATCTCGGGCAGGCTCTCAAGGCGCGCGCCCCAACGTGCAAGCAACAGGCGCCAATCTGCAAACGGCGAATGAATATCCAAGGACACGTCGCGCCATCGCTCAGGCTCTACGGCCCATTGGGCGCTCGCCTCCCCGACCACACGCTCTTCGCACAAGCGCAGCGCCCACGCGCTATGCAGCGGCGCAGTCGCCTGCAAACTCTGGGCCACAGACTTGCGGGTCACATCGCGAAAGGGCGCTAGGGCAAGAGCGTCGCCCGGCGCACGCAACCACGCACGCGCGGCGAGATCGACCCGTGCGCGCAATTGCTCCGGGTGCGGCGCGAGGCTATCCATGCATAGTACACTCTTCTGCGGGCTGAGCGCGCAATCGTCGAACGACCTCGCCCTCGAAGCCGCAAAGCAGGTCGAAGCGAGGGTCTACGTCGGCGATGAATTCGCCAGCCGCCATCTTGGCGAGATCCACATACGTGCGATAGTGCCGCGCCTCACACATAAAGAGCTCATGGTAAAATGATTCCAGCTCCTGCTCCTCGGGCGACAGCGTACGTTTGGCGAGCTCATCGACCACCAGCTTAAAGCGCTCGCAGGAGCGGGCTTCGATAAGCGCACCGACCAGAAGACGATCGACCAGCAAGAAGGGATCGTTGGGCCGGGACGGCAGGCGCAGAGCAGCCCTTCTAAGCTCTGCCGCATAGGTATTTACCACGGGGAACCCAAACGGCACGCCGCGCTGTATCAGCCGAGCATGCACTTGTTGAAAGTGCTGCAGCTCTTCGGCCGCAAGCGCCGTGAGCGCGAGAACCAGAGCTGCGCGATCGGGCGAGCGCGCGATGAGCGACATGGCGTTGCTCGCCGCCTTGAGCTCGCAATGTGCGTGGTCGACCAAGAGCTCATCTAGGCGCGTCACGGCCTTTTGCGCCCAGGCAGGATCGGTGGGGTAGCGTAGGCCCAACATGAGGCCTGTACCCTAGCATTTCTTTGGTGAAGTTCGCGCGCCCCCGCAACGATTGCCCTATGCAGTAAACGGCGACAAGGGGTAGCTTCGCGCGTAACATGTTGGACTGGGCACTACGTACATTTCTCGGATCTTCGAACGAACGCGAACTCAAGAAGCTTCGCCCCCTCGTTGACGAAATTAACGCGCTCGAGCCGCGCATGATCGCGCTCAGCGACGAGGAACTTCAAGCGAAGACGCCCTACTTCAAGGACAAGCTAAAAGCGGGCGCTAAGCTGGATGACATTTTGGTCGAAGCGTTTGCCGTCTGCCGCGAAGCGAGCAAGCGCGTACTCAAGATGCGGCACTACGATGTGCAGCTCATTGGAGGCCTGGTGCTCCACCGAGGCCGAGTCGCTGAGATGCGCACGGGCGAAGGCAAAACGCTGGTCGCAACGCTGGCTTGTTACTTGAACGCGCTCGAAGGAAAAGGCGTGCACGTCGTGACCGTCAACGACTACCTGGCCCGCCGCGACTCCGAGCAAATGGGTCGCCTCTACGGCTTTTTGGGCCTCAGTATCGGCGTCGTGGTCAACGCCCAGCAGGACGAGGAGAAGAAGGCCGCCTACCAAGCTGATATCACCTACGGCCAGAACAACGAGTTCGGCTTCGACTACTTGCGCGACAACATGAAGAGCTCGTCGCTCGAGTACGTGCAGCGCCCTCTGCACTACGCCATCATCGACGAAGCCGACTCCATCCTTATCGACGAAGCGCGCACGCCGCTTATCATCTCGGGCCAATCGCAAGCCTCGAGCGAGAAGTTCCAGATCGTAAACGAGATGGTGCCGCGCTTGCTCAAGGACGAACACTACGTGGTGGACGAGAAGGGCCACACCGTTACGCTCACCGAAGAGGGCGTCGACCGCGCGCAGGAGCTGCTGAAGCTCGATAACTTGTACAATCCCGAGCACATCGAGACGCTGCACATTCTCAACCAGTCGCTCAAGGCGCACACGCTCTACAAGCGCGACGTGAACTACCTTGTGTCGGCCGAGGGCAAGGTCATGATCATCGACGAGTTCACGGGCCGCGTGCTCGCCGGACGTCGCTGGTCAGACGGTTTGCACCAAGCGGTGGAGGCTAAGGAGAACGTGCGCATTGAGGAGCAGTCGCGCACGGTCGCGACCATCACGTTCCAGAACCTGTTCCGCCTCTACAAGAAGCTGTCGGGCATGACGGGCACAGCCGAAACCGAGGCCGCCGAGTTTCACGGCACGTACAAGCTGGACGTCAGCACCATCCCCACCAACAAGCCCATTCGGCGTGATGATTTGCAAGACGTCGTCTACAAGACCGAGCGCGAGAAGTTCGTTGCAGTGGTCGATGAGATTTTGGAATTCCGCGATCGCGGGCAGCCCGTCTTGGTGGGCACTACAAGCGTGGAGAAGAGCTCCGCCGTGGCGCGCTTGCTCGAGAAGCAAGGCATCCCGCACGCGGTGCTCAACGCCAAGCAGCACGAGAAAGAAGCCTTCGTCGTGGCCCAAGCGGGCCGCAAGGGCGCCATCACGGTGTCGACCAATATGGCCGGGCGCGGCACGGATATCTTGCTCGGCGGCAACCCCGAGATGCTCGCCAAGCTGGACTTCAAGGAGCAAGGCCGAGATGAGGACGCCGAGCCCGAAGAGTTCGCGGCGCTCGTCGCGCAGTACGAAGTGGCGTGTAAGGCCGAGGGCTTGGAAGTTCGGGAGGCCGGCGGCCTACACATCGTGGGCACAGAGCGCTTTGAGTCGCGCCGCATCGACAACCAGCTTCGCGGACGCGCGGGCCGTCAGGGCGACGCGGGCTCCAGCCGCTTCTTCTTGTCGCTCGAAGACGATCTCATGCGCATGTTCGGCGGAGACCGCGTCAAGAGCCTGATGGATCGCATGGGCATGCCTGACGGGGAGCCCATCGAGCACCCTTGGGTCACCAAATCCATCGTAGACGCGCAGAGCAAAGTGGAGGCGCGCAACTTCGACATGCGCAAGAACACGCTCGAATACGACGACGTCATGAACCAGCAGCGCAAGACGGTCTACACCGTACGCCAGCAGCTGCTCGACGGCGCCTACAAGCCCGAACTCCTCGATGAGGACGGCAAGCCCTCCGGCAAGACGCGCGAGATTAAGCCCTTGGCGCGCATTGCGACGGATCTCGAACAGCCGCTCAAAGAGATGTTGCTACACCACGCAGCGCAGCAGTCGGGTTCGGAATCACGAGCAGATTCTCTGACCGGGCTGTCAATTGCAAACCTCGAGGGCGTACGTAGCGACGTGTACCAGATCTGGGGCTACCGCGCCGAGTTCGAGCCAAGTGACGGCAAAGATTTGCCTGCACTGCACACGCGATTGGTTGCAGAGCTCACGCAATCGATGACGGAGCAGCGCGAGCGCTTGCTCGACCTCATCGACGGCTGCGTAGGCGCCATTGTGCAAGATACCTGCCCTGCCAACAAGAGCAGCGAGGACTGGAACTACGACGAGCTCGAGAAGGGCTTTGCCGAACACTTCGGCGCCAAGCCCAGTGGGCATCGGGGCATCCACGATCGCGGCGACTTGGTGCACCACCTCTACACCCAGGCGGAAGCGCTCTTTATGGGCCGCGAAACCGACATGGGCACGGAGCTCAGCTTGCGTGTGTTCCGACACTTTTACATGACGGAAATCGACAAGCAGTGGGTCGATCACCTGACCAACATGGAGCACCTCAAGGACGGCATCGGCCTGCGAGGTTACGGCCAACGCGACCCGAAGCAGGAGTACAAGAAGGAGGGCTACGAGCTCTTCGTCACGATGATGGCCAGCGTGGCCAGCACTACGGCAACCAACGTGTTTCATGTGCGCGTACGCAGCCCGCAAGAGGTTGAGGCGATGGAGCGCGAAGACGCGGCACGTGCCCAAGCCCAGCGCATGGCCATGCGCCTCAGCGGTGGCGACATTGACGGCGAGGGCGGCGGCATGGCCGAAATCGTCTCGGCAGTGCTCCCCACTGACGGCTGCCCCTGCGGCAGCGGCCTCATGTTCGTGGAATGCCACGGCGCCGTATCCGAATTCGAAGCGGCCTCCGAAGTCAACCACACGCCGCTGTCGGCCCCTCGCGAGGTCTTGCAGCTTGTGAGCGACGAGCCCTGCATCTGCGGCAGCGGCGCGCTGTTCAAAGAGTGTCACGGCAAGCCACCTGAGGACGAAGTGACGACAAGCGTGTAGAACACCCACAGAAGCACTTAAGTAAGAACTGCCATATTCCCGTTGGAAATA
>JAYWGI010000401.1:0-4754 GCA_043779025.1 Myxococcales bacterium | reverse complement strand
CGTGAACATCGTCACCAACCGTCAGAGGATCGAATTTGCCACCAAAGACTGTATGGGTTGCCATGCGGCTATCAACAGCAAGGGCTTCGCGTTTCAGCATTTCGATGCCAGTGGCGCCTTCGTCGCCGAAGACAACGGGAAGCCCGCAGATGCAAGCGTTGAGTTCATGCTGGACGGAGCGTCGGTGAAGGTCGACGGTAGCGCAGCGATGTTCGAGAAAATTGCCGCCAGTCGCCAAGCGCAGACTTGCTACGCCAAGCGCTGGACCGCATACCTCATTGGGTATGCGGACTCCACGCTGGAGGACAAGATTGCGGCGGGGCTTGCGGACGAAGCCGCCAAGCGCAGGGTGTCCGTGCGCGAGATCGCGCGCACCATCTTGCTTAGCGACGCGTTCACTACGCGCAAAATAACGGAGGCCCCATGATTCGCATCGGTCGTAGAAACTTCTTGATGGGCGCCGGCGGCGCCGTGATGGCCATTCCGGCGCTGGAGGGATTGGTGCCTCGCGCAGCGCGTGCGGACGGCAATGGAACGCCTTTTTTACTTACCTATTTGCAAATTATGGGCGTCTGCCAAGACATTGGAGGTGCGCGGTTCCCCGAGAGCTTTTGGCCCACCGGAGCGCCTGGGGCGATCACGAAAGAGACTCTTTCAGCTGATGCCGCCGCGGGGCGAAGCGTGGGCCAACTCAAAGACTTCGCCGACAAGATCTCGCTCGTGAAGCGTGTGCACTGCGTGCGCGTCGAAAACGGCTCCACCAGCCACAACTCGGGCGCCGCCCAGGTGCTGACCGGCTCTGGATTCTACAACAAGCTGGTGTCGGGCGACTTCAACAGCGGCAACACGTTTCACCATTCCAAGGCCCTTTCCGAGGACATCACGCAGCGTGTTGCGCGTGAGATTGGTGGCGGCAGGTACCTCGGCGTGCAAACCGCGCCCACTGCGGATGAGGTGGGCTACGCCATCAACACCAATGCGAATTTGGGGCAGGCTCAGAGTAGTTCGATGAACGCGGAGTCTGGGCCCCGCGCTCTCTACGAGCGCCTCTTCCCAGTGGTGTCTTCGTCGCCTCAGGAGCTGCTCCGAAAAAGCGTAAACGATCGGGTGCGCGATGACTTGCTTGCCCTTGCGAAGTCGCCGCGCTTGTCGTCTGATGACAAGAAGCGCTTAGAGCAGCACACGGAGTCGGTACGACAGGTCGAGCTTCGCATGGCTTGCGGATCGCCCGACCCTGCGCTTCGGAATCAAGCGCATTCTTTTGGGGACGACAACGGCTGGTACAGCAATTGGGACACGTATGAAGAGCGCGCCAAGCTTTGCAACAAGCTGTCCGTCATCGCGGTAAACTGTGGAGCGTCGCAGGTGGTTCAGATATTCGCGATCAACTCGCTCATGGGAAAGCGAACCGACATGTTTGATCCCGGCTCGCAGAAGTACAACAACGGGATGAACCTCAGCATTCACCAAAACTCGCATCGCGCCGATGGTGACCACAAGGAGAACCTTCCTCGCAACGACCGCTGGCATATGCGCAGATTCGCAGAAATTTTGCAGGATTTGGGCCCCAGTGGCTTCAACATTCTCGACAATGGCGTCGCCATGTTTCACACCGACATTGCCACCGGAGACCATGAGTGCAGCGACATCCCGTTCATCCTCGCGGGCACGGCCGGCGGCAGGCTCAAAATGGGCAGGTACATCGACGCCAACACCACCAACAACAAACTCTTGGCCACCGTTGGCGCTGCGCTTGGGCTCAAAGACGGCGGCGCGCCTATCACCCAGTTCGGCGGAAAGAAGGAAGACGGCGGCACCGTGCCTGGCGGCTACATCGACGCGCTCCAGGGCAGCAATTTCCCAACCTGAGTGGTCGCTCTTTGGTAGTGCTCACAGGCATGAGCGAAGAATCGATTCTCGAAGTGGCGGCGCGGGTGATGAAGGGCGGCTCCACCAAGAACCATGAGAAGAACGCCGCCGCCGGAAAAATGTTTGTGCGCGACAGGCTTGCCCTGCTCTTGGACGAAGGCAGCTTTGTCGAAGAGGCACTGCTCGCCAACGCCGTAGACCCTGAGCTGCCTGCCGACGGCGTCGTGACGGGCTTGGGCCGCATCGATGGTCGCGTGGTTGCGGTGATGGCCAACGACTCGACTGTGAAGGCTGGCTCGTGGGGCGCGCGCACGGTAGAGAAGATCCTTCGCATTCAGGAGCGCGCGCTCAAGCTCTCGGTGCCCATGCTGTACTTGGTCGACTCGGCCGGCGCACGCATCACGGATCAGATCCAGATGTTCCCGGGGCGCCGAGGCGCGGGCGGCATTTTCCACCGCCAAGTGAAGATGAGCGGCCGCATGCCGCAAGTGTGTTTGCTCTTTGGGCCCAGCGCGGCGGGCGGTGCGTACATCCCCGCGTTCTGCGATGTGGTCGTGATGGTCGACGGCAATGCAAGCATGTACTTGGGCTCGCCGCGCATGGCCGAGATGGTCATCGGCGAGAAGGTCACGCTCGAGGAAATGGGCGGCGCCAAGATGCACTGCTCGGTCTCGGGCTGCGGCGATATCATCGTCAAAACAGAGAAGGATGCCATCGCGTTTGCTCGCCGTTACCTTGGGTATTTCCCCACCAACTGCGATGAGACCTCGCCCGAGGCAGAGCCCAAGGCGCCGAAGCAAACCGGCAAACTCTGGGCCGACATTGTGCCTGTGGACGAGAACAAGCCCTTCGACATCAAGACGGTCATCGATGAGATCATCGACGAGAGAAGCTTCTTGGAGATGAAGCCGCTCTTTGCCAAAGAGCTGGTCACGGGCTTTGCGCGCCTCAACGGCAAAGTCATCGGCATCCTCGCCAACCAGCCCAAATGGCTAGGCGGCGTGCTCTTTGTAGACAGCGCCGACAAGGCCGCGCGCTTCACGTGGTTGTGCGACGCGTTTGGCATCCCGCTGTTGTTCTTGGCCGATGTGCCCGGGTTCATGATCGGCACCAAAGTCGAGCGCCAAGGCATGATCCGCGCGGGCGCCAAAATGATCGCCGCCATGAGCGAGGCCAGCGTGCCCAAGATCTCGGTGGTGGTACGCAAAGCTTATGGCGCCGGGCTCTATGCCATGTGCGGGCCGGGCTTCGAGCCCGACGCGTGCATCGCGCTGCCCACCGCAAGCATCGCCGTGATGGGTCCGCAAGCGGCCGTCAACGCCGTGTACTTCAACAAGATTCAAGAGGTGCCTGAGGGCGCCGAGCGTGACGCCTACGTGGCCAGGTTGCGTGCAGAATACAAAGAGGACATCGACCTCAAAAAGGTCAGCAGCGAAATGGCCTTCGACGCCGTGGTTGCAGGCGAGCATCTGCGCGCAGATCTGATCGCGCGCTACGCCTTTGCCGAAAGCAAGGACGCCGAGCTTCAGCCGCGCAAGCACATCGTCCCGCCGCTATGAAGCGGTCGGCCGCGCGCCTCTGCGCGCTTGTATTTTTGCTCACCGACGCGCTGCTGTCGGTACCCGCGCACGCGCAGTCAGCGGCCGACCCGCTCCGCTTGGGCCGCGCCCTGGGGGCCTTCGGCGATCGCTTGCAGGCCGACGGCGGCTCGTCAGCGTTTGGTGAGTTCGCGCCCTCCCTCAAACTGCTCAACGATCACGCGGGCGTGGCCATTCGTGTGGGCTACGCCCATGGCCTTGGTCTCACGGGGCGCGGCGTAATGGTGGGCGTGGTCGACAGTGGCCTCGACTTCGCGCACGCCGATTTTCGGCGCGCCGATGGCAGCACGCGCGCGCGTTGGTTTTTGGATTATGCCAGCGAGCCCGCGGGGATCTTTCCCGAGCTCGAAGCGCTGTATCAAGTCACGATTGCTGGAGTGAAGCGCGGCGCAGTGTACAGCAGCGTCGAGCTCGACGCGTCGCTGGGCGCAAATGGCGTGCCTCCGACCGATCGCGTCGGCCATGGCACCCACGTAAGCGGCACGGCGGCGGCAAACGCGTCCAGCAAATACCCTGGGATGGCGCCCGATGCCGACTTGGTGGTCGTGCGTGTGTCCGACCCTTCGGTGCCAGGCATCGACACCGCCAATGTGCTTCGAGGCGTAAAGTTCGTCTTCGACCGCGCATCGGCGGAGGGCAAACCCGCTGTGGCCAATTTGTCGCTTGGGAGCGACTACGGCCCCCACGACGGCACCCTTGCGTGGGAGCAAGAGTTGGCGGCCCTTGTGGGCCCGGCACACCCCGGCCGCGTCATCGTGGCGGCGGCGGGCAACAGCGGCCGCCCTGGCGACGGAATTCATGAGCAAGTGTATGTTGCACGGGGTTCCACCACACGCGTGCATGTGAGGGCCAAGCGCGCGGGCGACGGCGAGTCGTCCGTCTACGCGTGGGTGAGGTTCAGGCCCGGCGCCGCGCTTCGCGTAGGCCTGCGCACGCCGGATGCACCCTCCGCCGTTGCGCTGCAGGGCCCCGGCCGCGAAGCCGGATACAACCCGCGTGACTACAGCGCAGCCGTGGTCACAAGCGGCAGCAAGCAGCAGATTGTGCCTTCATCTTCTCCTGGCGCCGTGGTGGCATGGGTCGGCAAGTGGCCGTCGGGCGACTACGAGATCGAGCTCGAAGGCCAGGGCACAGCCGACCTGTTTGTCTCCGGCGACGGCGGAAGTCGCGTCGGATTTTATGGCGGCGTGCGAGAGTCCACCGTCGGTTCACCGGCGGCCAACCCGGACATCATCGCTGTGGGCGCGAGCGTGAATCGTCGGGGTTGGACCTCGCGCATGGGTGCCC